>JAEUVS010000045.1 GCA_016786745.1 Chitinophagaceae bacterium
TGCCTATCAGAAAACGGGTAACACGGCGAAGGCTAACGCGATGCGTTCTGAACTCGATACAAAATATGCGGAAAACAAATTTCAGAAGCAAATTTATAACGCAGTAACGGGCGCCGATAAAAAACAGAAGCAAAAAGTTACTGAGGAATATGAGAAGGTTTACAATCTTTTCATTGAAGGAAAATTTGATGAGGCGCTTGCGGAGAAAAAGATAGCAGACAGTTTATATGGTACTTCGTACTGGACGCCGCAACTGTTGTATATCGAATCCATCTATCACGTACATGCAAAGCAGGATGCCGAAGCGATACGATCGCTGAACAGTCTTGTTGAGCTCTATCCCCAGGAGCCGATTGCAGAAAAAGCAAAAACACTTATAGATGTGCTGGGAAGAAGAAAGGAAATTGAAGATTACCTGGCGAAACTTGAAATAAAAAGAGTGGAGGACACGATTGTTGAAGTGGCCAATGCCAGGCCATTGCGACCTGAGCGTGTGGGAACTCCTTTGGAGCAGGATACAACCCGGCTGTTGCCAAAAAAACTGAATAATCTCGACACAAATACTACGGGCAGAAAACCGGAAGTAAAAGTAGAGGGACCCGTTGTTAAGAAAGACACCGTGAAGGCTGCGGTTCCCACGGCGTTTACTTTCAGGGTGGAGGCTGCACATTCGGTGATTATTGTTATGGATAAGGTGGACCCTGTATATGTAACAGAAACCAGGAATGCGTTTAACCGGTATAACCAGGCGAACTACTCCCTTCGACCCGTTGAAATTAACAACCAGGTGTTGAATGATACGACGCGCCTGGTGGTGATGTCGGGCTTTGATAATGCCGCAATGGCGTTAGACTACATGAAAAAAGTGCAGGCTGCGGCTGCCACGCAGATTGTGCCATGGTTGCCGGCGGGAAAGTATTCGTTCCTGGTTATTAGCGGTGAGAACCTGGAAGTGTTGAAAAACCAGCAGAATCTTGCGGAATACAGGCAGTTTCATCAGCAGTATATGAGGTAGGTAGCCCTATGGGCCTAAATTTGTCCTTTTTTAAAAAAAATAAAAAAGAAAAGATATTTTCTGGTTTGCGGCCGGCTTTTTTCGAGGAAAATGCCTGCGGCGTGTTTGAGGCGTTTTAGAAAAGAATAGCGCTGCTATGTGAGCTGTCATTCCGAGCGAAGCGAGGAATCTGCGTTGGACGCTGCTCCGCCGGTCCTTCGCGCTGTGCGCTCAGGACAAGGATTGTGAAACTTTTAATACCTCATTCACCCGCCAGGCTTGCACATTGCCCAGATAAGCCCGATTTTTGCACTATTCCTTGTCTAAAAAAAACCTATGTCCCGCTCCGTCCGAATTTTCTGGAAAATATTTTTATACGGGTTAGCAGCAATCATCCTGATCATCGTCCTGATCAACCTGGGCGTGTTTGGAAAGATGCCATCTCTTGCGCAGCTTGAGAACCCTTCCATTACCCTCGCCACCGAAGTGTACGGTGACGATGGCACCAGCATGGGCAAATTTTTCAGGGAAAAAGGGAACAGGACATATGTTCAATATAACGATATTTCGAAGCACGTTGTAAACGCTCTTGTAGCCACAGAAGACGAGCGTTTCTACGACCATTCCGGCATCGATGGCAAAGCAGTGATCCGCGCGGTTGTGCTGATGGGAAAACAGGGCGGCGGATCAACAATCACCCAGCAGCTTGCGCTCAACATGTTTTCAGAACGCGCCACCAACCCCGTCGAACGTATTCTTCAGAAAGCAAAAGAATGGATCATCGCTGTGAAGCTTGAAAGAAACTTCACGAAGCAGGAAATTATTTCTCTCTATCTGAATACTGTTTCATTCAGCGACAATGTTTACGGCATCCGCAATGCTTCAAGAACATTCTTCTCAAAAGAGCCAGACAGGCTTAACGTGGAAGAAGCCGCGGTACTGATCGGTATGCTTAAGGCTAACGGCATCTTCAATCCCCGCACGAATTACAAAGCATCCTTCGATCGCCGAAACACGGTGATCGATCAGCTTGTTCGCAACGGGTACCTGGCAGCTCAAACAGGCACGGAACTAAAGAAAAAACCCATCAAACTCAACTATAAAAAGCTCGATCAAAACAATGGCATAGCGCCTTATTTTCTTGAAGTGGTTCGCGACGAATTGAAAAAGTGGGCTGCCGAAAACGAAAAATCAAATGGCGACAACTACGACATCTATGAAGATGGATTGCGTGTGTATACGACAATAAATCCGCGCATGCAGTTGTATGCCGAAGAAGCTGTTGCACGAAATATTCCGAATCTGCAGAAAGTTTTGAGCGCGCAGCGAAGCGTTAAAACAGATGCGGTGTGGAAAGGTCATGACAACATTCTTGAAGCGGCAATGAAGGCGAGCGACCGGTGGAAAGGCATGAAGGCAGAAGGATTTAGTGAAGAAGATATCCGGAAAAGCTTCAAAGCGAAAACGCAGATGAAAGTTTTCGCATGGAACTCGAACAGGGAGAAAGATACGGTGATGACGCCGCTCGATTCCATCAGGTACCACCGCGAAATGCTGCAAACAGCATTCATGGTGATGGATCCGCTTACAGGACATGTGAAAGCGTGGGTCGGCGGAATTGATTTCAAAAACTATAAGTACGACCACGTAAATATTAAAACAAAAAGACAGGTTGGTTCATCTATCAAGCCGTTTCTTTATGCGTTGGCAGTAGAAGAATTTGGATTCACACCCGAAACAGAATGTGAGGCAGTGGCGCAGTATTTTCCCGGCTCAGGGTGGGTTCCGGCGAACAAGAGAACCGACCGTGAAGGAACAAGAACGTTGGCAACGGGACTTACATGGTCAATTAATGAAGTGGCCGCCTACCTTATAAAGCAAACCACACCCGAGCGTTTCGCGGAATTTATCAAGCAGATCAATATACCAACGAAGGTTCAGCCTTATCCCTCCATTAGCCTCGGCTCCTGCGACCTGTCGCTCTATGAAATGATGTGGGGATATACAATGTTTCCAGGCGGTGGATTTAGTACAAAACCTCTTTACATTACCCGCATCGAAGATAAAAACGGTAACATCCTCGCCCGTTTCGATACGCAACGCAAGGAAGTAATCAGCCAGAATACTGCCTATACGATGGCGAGAATGTTGCAGGGACCCGTTGATGTTGGTACCGCGGCCGGACTTCGTTCACGGTTAGGGGTAGCCGAAATGGGCGGAAAAACAGGAACCACCAACGATAACTCCGACGCATGGTTTATTGGGTTTACCCCGCAGCTGTCGGCAGGCGTATGGATTGGTTGCGATAACAGGTTCATCAGGCTCGAAGGCGGCCTCGGATATGGCGGACAGGCGGCACGTCCGATCTGGGAATATTTTTTCAAGAAAGTATTTGAAGATAAAACACTCGGCCTCGACAAGCAGGCGAAGTTTGTACAGCCGGAAAATATGAGAAGTGAAATGCTGTACGATTGGATGAGGATACAGGACCAGGCACCTCCGGGAGCGGAAGGTGTTGATGAAGGTATTGGTAAACCGGATGATTTCTTTGGCAACCCTGCTGAGGAAAATGATGTGCCCGTTGAATCGCAGCTTTCGCTTGAAGAGCAGAAAGTGCTTAAAGAAGCAACAAGCAAAAAAGTAGATACGCCGAAAGCTGTGATGCCGCCAAAAGAAGAAAAGAAAAAGAAAGGATTTTTGCGAAGGCTTTTTGGCGGAAAGAAAGATAAAGACTAGGACCTTCTCCCGATATTTCCTACTAAGCCAATGCTATGTATAAAATGATAGTTGGCCGCTTCTGAAACAGCTATCCTGTATTGCGAATTGATTAGCAAATACGCTTCTCCAAAAAAACTTATTTGGATTCCAACTCCCGCGGGAATGAATGTTCCCCAGTAATCCTGGTACTTCGATATGCCAACACCCACCTGTATATAAGGAACAAACCAGTATTTATCAGGTAACATCTTTCCTCTTATAGACGCATCGAGTTCAAGCAACAGGTAATCACTACCCGATTCAGGCTTATCCCTGAAAGGATAGGAAAGAAATGATCCCGCAATTGTAGAAGAAAAATCAAAAGTTTCTGAGATACCGTTACCATAACTTATCGCAAGACCCTGCGACATATCCTTAAGCTTTCCAAAGCGTTTATCTTTTAATACAGACGAAAGTGAAGATGAACGAATCAGCTGCGCTGTTGCAAAATCGTTGAACACAAAGTGAATGCCGAGCGTAGCCGGTTGCTTATATGATTTTTCCTGCCCGAGGCCTGCAACATAAAATTGAAACAATGTAAAAGAAGTGAGTATGAATCTCTTCATAAAAGTCGCTTGGATAGGAGCTTAGGTAACTGAATTTCCGAAAATATTTCAATCCTTCAAAACTTCTACCCTAACCCTTGTGATACCACGTCCTATATAACCAAGTTTAGCTGCTGCTGCTCTGCTCAGGTCAACAAGCCTTGTATTGCGGTGATGCAGCCTGTCGTTCACCCTGACAATTACTGACCGTTTGTTGCGAAGATTGGTAACTTTTATTCGTGTTCCGAGAGGAAGGCGGTTATGTGCGGCCGTCATTTTTTCCTGGTCATATTTTTCACCACTTGCGGTGGGGCGGCCCTGGAATTTAGAATGATAATAGCTTGCCACGCCGGTTTCCGTCGAAGGAACAGGGGTCTTCCGGTGCATTCGCCTGATGCTGTCTGCAGCTGATTGTGCATGCAAACCGCCCCAGGCCTGCGTTAGCAGGATCAAGGCAAGCAGTGTTCGAATCATTGATTAGTTTATGTATCTGGAAAAATACTTTTCAGCCAGTATTTTATCTTCACCATAAATATCATCATAGAACCTCATCCTTCCGTCTGACCCTTCACAGGTAAAATACCTGATAAACAACGGCACTTTCTTAAAGCCCGACACCACATGTTTTTCCTGTCGCACGATCCATCTCGCAAGGGTATCGGTATTATATTTTATCGTGTCGTTACGCACCAGGAAATGCGCGAGATCTCTCCAATCCTGCACACGCACACAACCATGGCTCAGTGCCCTCATCGTTTTTGAGAACATCCACCTCGCGTTGGTATCATGAAGGTACACAGCGTATTTGTTTCTGAAATTGAATTTCAGCACACCAAGCGAATTGTTGTCGCCCTCCTTCTGCTTGATCAGGTAGGGAAAGTAATTCTTATTCAGCTTTTTCCATTTGATAGTTTTAGGATCAAGAACACTGTCGTTCTTATCTACCACCATCAAATTTTGCCTGGTAAGGTAAGAGGTGTCTTTCAGGTACGACGGAATTATTTCTTTAAACACAATACTTAGCGGCACCGTCCACTGCGGATAAGTAATAAAGTTTGAAATATCGGATTGCAGTTCAGGTGTTCTCGTTTGTGTTGCACCAACAATCACTCTTGAGTCCATCGCAAGCGTATCGTTGTCCATCACTTTGAGATAAAAGGATGGAATGTTCACCCATACATATGTTGTGGGCATTGTGTCGGGCATCAGTTTGTATTTGTCGAGATTTAATGCCACACGTTTATACCGTTCCCATTCCGTATCATTCAAACTTTTAACGGTGTTGTCATTGATCCTTCCTGTCTTCTTCAGTTTCTTCGCCACCTGGTATTTGCTTATCGCTTTCCTGAAGTCGGCAGTATCCATCGACGGTGGAAGCGAATCGAGAATGTTTTCTTCGAACAACCTGTTTTTTAACTGCTCAAAAAACTTACCGGAATCAGTATATGGATACTCCAGGTAAGTGTACTTTTTAAGTTCAATTGAATCGAGATAATTCTGCAATGCATCGCGCAGCGCCACGTATCCGCGAAGCTGTGGTTCAAGGTCGTTTAAAACAGATTTCACCGTTTTTGTTTCGACCGCCCTGCCGATAGACGCCAGGTAAATACTGTCGAAGTTGATTGCTGTATCTTTTCTTGATGTACTGTCATATGGCAACCTGCCCCGCTTAAGGTGAGCCGCAATTTTCAGAAACGCATCGGTCATCAGCACATCCGCCCGCGACCATAATGCCGCGTCTTTGTGAGCAAGTGTATCGGATTTTATCTGCTGGTGAATACCATCCAACTCATTCAGGTGATACTCCGCAGGAAACAACCCGTACTGCATCGATCCCTTTATAAAATGATTGAGAGAATCGCCGATGTTGTTCCACCTGCCTTCCGACGACCAGATAGCTGTGTAGTTATTTTTGTTATATATGTCCTTTACCAGGTTCAGCGAAGTGATAGAAGACGTATCGTTGATCTTACCATTGTTTTCGACGGCATACGACACAAGCGTATTCAAATTTTTTGTAAGACGTTCAGGGAAAAGTTCCTGTTGTTTAACGATGTCTTTTTCGTTGGGTTTATCGTCGCTGCCGCACGACCAGGCAAAAAGGCATGCACATGCGAAAAGGAGTAGCCTGACAGGTATTTTCAATGTCTTTGTGGAACCGAAATTGGATTTCATTCCTTCAATTATAGTAAAATGAATTGACTTTCCTGAATATTTAACTGTTTAATATTCGCGGAATATGCCGTTCAAGCATAAGCAAATCAGCAAGTACGATGGCAGTGACCGCCTCCAGTACCACGGGTACTCTCAACGCTATGCAGAGGTCATGCCGTCCTTTAACGGAAAAGGCCTCCACATTATTGGTTTCGAGGTTAAGTGTTTGCTGCTCTTTGGGGGTCGAAGATGTAGGTTTTATGGCAATCCTGAATACAAGTTCGTTTCCGTTGGTCAGTCCGCCCACAATGCCACCGGCGTGATTGGTGCGCGTTTTACCGGTAGTGTCCTCTATGGCATCGTTATGTTCCGATCCAAACATTCGTGCGGCCGCAAAGCCGGTACCGAATTCCACACCTCTTACGGCAGGGATCGCAAATACTGCGTGGGCGAGCAATGATTCGGCTGAATCGAAAAAGGGCTCTCCGAGTCCTGCTGGCAACCCGCTTACCCGGCACTCCACGATACCTCCTACCGAATCCTTGGCGTCGATCGCGCGCTGCAGTCCCTTTTCTGTATCTTTTTCACCGGCTACCTCGCTGATAGTAGCTTCTACAGATAATTTTAAAGAAGAAAGCAGTTTTTTCGCTATTACTCCCGCTGCTACAAGGCACACTGTAAGCCTTCCGCTGAAATGACCGCCACCCCGAAAGTCTTCAAATCCGCCAAACTTTTGCCTCGCGACCATATCCGCATGCCCGGGTCGTGGAACGGCGCGTTGCTTCGAATAATCTGATGATCGCGTGTTGTTGTTTTCGAATAGAATCGTTACCGGGGCACCTGTGGTTGTGTTATTAAATACGCCACTTTTAAAAAATGGAATGTCGTCTTCCTTTCGCGGCGTGGTTCCCTTTTGAACACCGCCTTTCCTTCTTTCAATATCTACATTAAAATCTTCAGGTGATAAGGATAATCCGGCAGGGCAACCGTCGATGTTAATACCGACGCTCTCGCCGTGCGACTCGCCGAAAATTGTTACGCGGAAAATGCGGCCGAATGAATTCATTTGATTTGAATAGAATTTATTTTATCGTAGAAATCAGGGAACGACTTATCTATTGCCTCCGCTTCCTCAATAACAGTTTCTCCTTCTGCTTTCAGCGCCGCAACTGCGCAAGCCATTGCTATGCGATGATCGTGACGAGAATGCACGCGGGCGCCATTTAATTTACCACCACCATGCACCCGCATCAGGTCGCCGGCGAGATCGATAGTAACGCCCATTTTTGAAAACTCTTCCTGCAGCGTAACGCCTCGGTTACTTTCTTTGTGCGCAAGGCGCGTTACACCTTTTATTTGTGTTGTGCCCTCACAGAAACTCGCAAGCGATACCAGCGGCGGAAACAGGTCTGGACAATCTGTGGCGTCAAATAGAAATCCTTTCAATTCACCGGGCCAGACAGTAATCGCATTGGCGCTGTTTCTTATTCCTGCGCCCGAAGCTTCAAGTGCTTTCATGATTGCCCTGTCTGCCTGCGTAGAGGAAGTGCTCAAACCTTCTACAGTAATCTTGCCCGCAATCGCGCCCGACACAAGCAAAAACGCACCACCACTCCAGTCGCCCTCTACAGTGTAAGTGCCCGGCTTAAAGCCACCGGCATGGATGAACCGGAATTTTTCGTAATTAATATTTTCTACCTCAATTCCGAATTTTTTCATCACATCAAGTGTGAGATCGATGTATGGTTTGCTCTTGAGGTTGTTTACTTTTATTTCAACACCGGATGCGCCTGCGGCAGCATAGGCCATTAATAATCCTGTAAGAAACTGTGAACTCAGTGAGCCGTCGATTTCGATATTCGCGGGCTCCAGTGGTCCCGTAATCTTTATGGGAAGATGTCCGTTGTTCGATTTTACCTGTATACCGATTTTCGGGAAAATTTCGTCGAAGAAATGCATTGGTCTTTTTAACAAACTTCCCGAACCGTTTATCGTCAGTTGTTTTTTGCTCAATGCCGCCAATGGTGTGAACATCCTTATACCAAGACCGCTTTCTCCACAATTGATAGCAGAAGATACCGGGGCGACGCCATCACTTTCTATAACAATCTCATGAGTTGTATTTGAAATAATACGCGCGCCAAGTTTTTCAATCACATCAAGCGCGGCGAGATCATCATTCGAAGAACCTGGATTTTTGATTGTTGTAGTACCCTTCGATAATAAAGCCGCGGCGCATGCGCGCTGCATCGAACTTTTCGAAGCGGGCGCCACAACAGTACCGCTAACACCTGAAGGATTTATTTTTACCACCATGCTTAATAATTATTTACCAGGCTCTCCAGTTTATTGAGCTCGATTTTTTTCGTCACGGCTTTACCAATATCGGCAAGCAAAACATAGTTGATAAAAGTGTTTACCTTTTTCTTGTCCATCCGAAGCACTTCAAACACTTTCTTCTTATCTACCTTCATATCCACGGGTAAACCATACTTCTGCAGAAGATCGATTACACGCTGCGTCTGCGAAAATTCTGTCAGCTCTTCCGACAAACGGCACGCCATCACCATCCCGATAGCCACTGCATTTCCGTGGGGCAGGTTGTAATTCGTTTCGATCGCATGCCCCCAGGTATGACCAAAGTTCAGCAACTTTCTTTCTCCCTGCTCAAACTCATCTGTCATCACCACCTTCGATTTGATCATCGCATTACGCTGGATCAGTTTACTGAGCGCGTCTTTATCCTGGCGGTAGAATTTCAAATCATTCTGCTCAAGTTCTTTGAACAAAGTGGCATCTTTTATACAAGCATGCTTGATGATTTCAGCGAAACCGTTCACCCATTCCCTTAAGGGCAGGCTTTTGAGAAATGAGCTGTCGTAGAGTAAGAAATCGGGTTGCCTGATGGTTCCTGCAAGATTTTTATAGGGACCGACATCGATGCCGTTCTTTCCACCTATTGAAGCATCGACCATCGCGAGAAGAGATACCGGGACGAATCCGAATTTTATTCCACGCATGTAAATTGAAGCGGCATAACCGGTAATGTCGGTTACAACACCACCGCCCACTCCTACTAAAAATGATTTTCTGTCGGCGCCATAGTCAATCAACTGCTGAATGATTGAATCGACAGTAGACTGAATTTTATTTTCTTCGCCAGGTTCGAGTACGATCGTTTTCCAGTGGCGGAACTTTCGCCCGTGCGACTGGTAAATATTTTCATCGGTAATAATCACTCCTTTCGAAGGGTCAACCAACTGATCCAGAACTCCAAACTCTGCGTTGAAATAATAGGCAGTTTTCTTTTCGGAAAATGTGTATGTTTTACGAAGCATTAAATCCTAGCTGTTCATTATTCTGTTTTGATGATTGATGCTTTCCATGTGAACGGCATCAAAATACTTTGTGATGAATTCGCGGGTAAGGCCGAGTTTATCACCTTTCTGATAAGCTCTTTCCAGTATTTCGTTCCAGCGGTTGGTTTGAAGGATAGTAATGCTGTTGTTCTTTTTGAACTCCCCGATTTTATCGGCAATCTTCATACGTTGTCCGAGTAATTGCAGCAACTCATCATCGAGGTGGTTGATCTGCTGACGAAGCTTTTCAAGTGCCTGGTGATAGGCTTCAGAATTGATATCTTCTTTCCTCCACACAATTTCATTGAGCATTTCAGCGAGTCGCTCGGGGGTAACCTGTTGCTTCGCATCGCTCCATGCATTATCAGGGTCGATGTGACTTTCTATCATGAGTCCGTCGAAGTCGAGGTCTATTGCTTTCTGGGCAACATCCATAAGGATGTCTCTTCTTCCGCAAATGTGCGATGGATCGTTTATTATCATCATGCCGGGGTTGCGGCGTTTCATTTCGATAGCGAGGTGCCACATAGGTGCGTTACGGTACTCAGTGTTTCCGTACGAAGAAAATCCGCGATGGATCAGGCCGATGTTTTTAATCCCGGCTTTCGACACTCTTTCAACGGCGCCGATCCACAGTTCGAGATCGGGGTTGATCGGATTTTTAATAAGCACCGGAACATTTGCACCGCGAAGTGCGTCGGCTACTTCCTGCACACTGAATGGGTTTACTGTTGTTCTTGCGCCAACCCAAAGAATGTCGATGTCGAAATGCAGCGCGTCTTCTACCTGTTTGCCTGTTGCTACTTCCACTGCAAGGGGAAGTCCTGTAAGTTTCTTCGCTTGCTGCAGCCATGGAAGACCTTTGGTACCGATGCCCTCAAAACTTCCGGGGCGGGTGCGGGGTTTCCAGATACCTGCGCGTAAAGCATGCACCTTACCGGTTTTAGCGAGTCGCGTAGCGGTTTGCAATACCTGCTCTTCTGTTTCTGCGCTGCAGGGACCTGAAATTATCAGCGGGCGCTTTTCCCACACTTCTGAGATTGGCGGGGCAGTTTTGAGTGTTTGTTCCATGGTGTTATTAAAAAGTTTTTGTTTTACTGGTATATGGTTACGTTCTCTGCCGTTCCCTCGCTTCGCTCGGGATGACAACTCCAACTCCAATGTCATCCCGAACCGCGCCCCTTCGGGCTTAGACCTCAGGGTAAACTCCGGCGCGTGTGAGGGATCAGCGGAGTCATCATGTTACCTGTTTGCTTCATTCATTCTTATTCTCCTCCCCTTATAATTCTTCCCGTCTATCGCCCGGATCATTTTTTGTGCGGCGCCTTTCTCCACTTCTATCCAGCTATTCATCTCCTTCATATCAATTTTACCCAGCACCTCTTTCCTCAGGTCACTCATATCGAGAATAAACTGTAAAAAGCTCGCCTTATAAAATCCGTCTTTAGTTCCCAGGTTCACAAACAGCTTCGTAGAATTTCCATTTGTACGATATTCTCTTCTCCCCTCTCCCCTCTCTCTTTTCCCATTTCCTCCAAATTCCGTCCGTTCCCAGGGTTGGCGCGCTCTTTCTCTCACGTTCAGATCTTCCGCGTTCTCATAATATTTCAGAAACCGGTCGAACTCCATCGCGGCCACTCTCTTCAGCACTTCCTCCTTGCTCATGTCAGCGAACTTTTCTTCGAGGAAGGGCACATAGGTTTCATAGTCGCCATGACTGATATCAGCCTCGATTATCTTATCCATGAATTTGAAGAACTGCTTACGGCACACGTCTTTCCCACTCGGAATTTCGAGTTTATGAAAAGGGGCCTGCACCATCCTTTCTATCTGCTTCAGCTTTCCGATTTCGCGGCTGTGAATAATAGACATACATATGCCCGTTAAACCCGCCCGTCCCGTTCTTCCGCTTCTATGAGTGTACACTTCAACATCATCCGGCAATTCATAATTAATTACGTGGGTGATGCCCTGCACATCGATACCGCGCGCCGCAACGTCGGTCGCGATCAAAAGTTGAAGGGTTTTATCCCTGAAATCGCCCATTACCTTGTCACGCTGCTGCTGTGTCAGGTCGCCATGAAGTGCATCAATATCATATCCCTCGCGGGTCAGCTTTTCAGCGATGCTTTGCGCGTCTGCCTTTGTACGGGTAAAGATGATACCATATATACCCGGATTAAAATCAATCAACCTTTTCAACGCACCATACCTGTGCTGCGCCTGCGTGATATAGTATTGATGGTCTATGTTCTTGTTACCGGTGTTCACCTTGCCCACCGTAATCTCAACAGGCGAGTTCATGTACTTCCTGCTCACTCTCCTGATTTCAGGCGGCATCGTGGCGCTGAACAGCCAGGTTGATTCGCGTTGAGGCGTATTCTGCAATATGAACTCGATGTCGTCCTGGAAACCCATGTTCAGCATTTCATCCGCTTCATCCAACACTACATATTGTATCTGCCCGAGGTCAATCGCTTTTCGTTCTATCAGGTCTATTAACCGGCCCGGTGTGGCCACCACTATCTGCACGCCTTTTTTCAGTTCGCGTATTTGCGAACCGATCGGTGTGCCCCCGTAAACAGCGAGCACATTCATTTTTGAAAGGAACTTCTTGAAACCTTCCATTTCATTTACTATCTGTATGCAGAGCTCCCGGGTGGGGCAAACAATTAGCGCCTGCGGGTATCTTTTATCAGGATCAACAAGGTGCAGTAAAGGCAATCCAAAAGCTGCTGTTTTGCCCGTACCTGTCTGAGCCAATCCAACCAGATCTTTTGTGCCGCTGATCAGGACCGGAATAGCCTGTTCCTGGATGGGTGTAGGTTGCGTAAATCCCAGAGCGTCAGTGGCCTGCACCAACTTCGCGTCTAAACCTAACCCTTCAAAAGTCGCCATAAAATCAAAAATTTTTGCAAAGGTACCTCATTTCAATATCTTCCTTATTTTATTCGCCTGCTCCATGAGATGCTTCAATTCCTTCTCGTCTCCTTTTTTTATATAGGTCTCAAATTTTTTCAGCTGCGAAATATGCTCCTTTAATACATCCAGGATGTTTTCCCTGTTCTGCATAAATATCTGGAGCCACATGGTCGGATTACTTTTTGCCAATCGCACAGTACTCTCAAAACCGGCGCTCGCCAGGTCGAAAATCGCGTTTTTCTCTTTTTCCTTTTCCAGCACCGTGTTTGCCAACGCAAAAGACGTTATATGCGAAATATGACTTATATAAGCGGTATGAAGATCGTGGTCGGTAGCATCCATATAAACGATTTTCATTTCAAACGCCCTGTAAATATTTTCTACCATTTCTATGGCATCGCTATCCGATTTATCCCTGTCGGAAATCACGGTTACCTTACCCTTAAACGCACCTTTCTGGGCCGCTTTCGGACCGCTGTATTCCGTACCCCACATCGGATGCGATCCCACAAACCGCGACCTCTTCGGATGATCCGCAATCGCTTCTAAAATTTGCCTTTTCGTGGAACCCACATCCATTACCACCTGCGTTGTTACACGGTCAAGAATGCGCGGTATCACTTTCGTCGCCGCATCAACAGGTATCGCCACCACTATCAGGTCCGATTTTTTAATCGCGTACGACAACGTGCCCGATTCATCTATTAGGCCCAATTGTTTCGCCTCGTTCAAATGATTTTTGCTCGCATCAACCCCGATCACTTTTTTCGCAATGCCATGTTCCTTCAACGCAATAGCCATTGATCCACCAATTAATCCAACGCCAACGACCGTTACAATCATGCTTCTATTTTTTGTATGCGGCGGATGGCCTGTTTAAGTTTTTCCTCGGTGCTGCACAAACTGACCCTTATATGTCTTTCACCAGCGGAACCGAAAATTCCACCGGGAGTAATAAACACATTTGATCCGTAAAGTATTTCATCGCTGAGCTCGTAGGAATTTTTATAGGAAGATGGAATGGCCGCCCAAACAAACATACCTGCCTGGTTGTCGGCTGCTTTACAACCGATGGAGCCCAAAAGTTCGAGCGCGAGCAATTTTCTGCGCCCGTAATGTTTGTTTAATTCATCGTGCCATTCTTTTCCAAGCTGCAGCGCTTTTGCGGCGGCCAGTTGCACAGGAAGAAACATACCACTGTCCATGTTCGATTTAAACCGCAGCACTTCATCAATTCTTTCTTTCGCCCCGCATAACACACCCACTCTCCATCCTGCCATATTGTGCGATTTGCTTAACGAGTTTAATTCAACGGCTGCATCCTTTGCATTTTCAACCGAAAGAATACTCATCTGGTTTTCGTTCAAAATAAAGCTGTACGGATTGTCGTGAACGATGAGAATATTATTTTTTCGCCCGAACGCAATGATATTCTCAAATAATTTTTTATCCGGCAACTGACCCGTGGGCATTTGCGGATAGTTTACAAACATCAATTTGACATTATTGTATTTTTTGAGTTCGTTTTCTATCGCATTAAAATCGGGTTGCCAGTTTGTTTCCTCTTTCAATTCATAATTGATACAGTTGCCTCCTGAAAGTTTTACCGCGCTGCTGTAAGTAGGATAACCGGGATCAGGAACAAGCGCATTGTCCCCGGCGTTCAGATACGTCATGCACACATGCATGATGCCTTCCTTCGACCCTATCAATGGAAGGATTTCTGTTTCAGCGTCGAGTGAAACGTTGTACCATTTTTTATACCACGATGAAAAGGCATTTCTCAATTCGGGTACGCCTTTATAGCCCTGGTACGCATGCACATTCGGCTTTGCGGATTCATCCTGCAATACTTTTATCACATCAGGATGCGGAGGCATATCGGGGCTCCCGATGCCGAGATTGATGATGTTTTTTCCGTCGGCGTTCAGCCTTGCTATTTCTCTTAATTTTTGAGAGAAGTAGTATTCGCCGATTCCGTCGAGTCGTTTTGATGTGATCATAATTTTTTTACTTTGATTTTCCGCCGATCCCTCGCCCTTCGGGCTCGGGATGACATTCGGGTTTCTGTTGTCATCCCGAGCGTAGCGAGGGATCGACGGAAAAAGTTATTCAGGTCAAAACGTTTCTCCTTTTTTATACACTCCATACACTTTAAGCCCTTCCGTTACCGGCCTGATCTTCTCAATCACTTTTTCAAACTGCTGCACATTATCAAATTCCATATCCGCGTGAAACGAATACTGCCAGTCACTACCAGGTATCGGGAAGCTCTGCAACTTGCTCAGGTTAATACCTTCGTCGGCAATTTTCGTTAACACGCGCGCAAGGCTGCCTTTCGAATGATCCGTATGAAAATTAACCGACGCCTTGTTCGCGTCGTCCGCCACGTCACTCTCTTTAGCGGGCTCCAGCACCAAAAACCTCGTGTAATTATTTTTCATCGTATGAATATTCGGACCGATTATATCGAGCCCGAACAATTCTGCCGCCAGCCTGCTTGCTATCGCCGCGATATGTTTGCTTTTGTGCTGGTGAACCAGCTTCGCACTTAGCGCCGTATCCTCTGTTTCCACCAGCTTCCAGTTGAATTTATCAAGATACTCAAGACACTGCTGGATGGCCATGTGATGCGAATGCACCTCTCGTATATCCTCCAACGTTACTCCCGGGTTTACCAGCAAATGCTGCCGGATATGTAAATACACTTCGCCTACGATTGTGAGGTTGCTCTTCTGCAACAGGTTGTAATTGGGAAGAATGCTTCCCGCGATCGAATTTTCAATCGCCATTACGCCACCGTTACTTTCTTTCGGGTTCGCGGCTATTTTCACCACCTCCCTGAAAGTGGCGCATGGAATCACTTCAACCTGCTTTCCGAAAAAATGCAGCGCTGCTGCCTGGTGAAAGCTGCCTTCATATCCCTGGATGGAAACTTTTACCGGCTGCTCCGTTTTTTTCTGTTGCGGGTTTGGTTCCTTTTTCATTTACAGTTTTGGTTATAAACAAGAATCCCGGCTTCTCGGCCGGGACTCTCTATTGTTATTATTCTATTTCAGTTTTAACAAAAGCTATCCCGGCTCCCTTTAAAGTAGAAGTAAAAATAAAAGAATGGGAATGCTTTTGCGATGTTCATTACGGATCAAAAATAAATGAGAAATTCTAAAGTATCAAAAAAATTCTCCGCAGATCCTTCGGCCTGCGGCCCCAGGATGACAGCTTCGCTGTCATTCGAGCCGGTGAACAATGGCTTCATTTATCTTTTTAAAGAGGTGAAACGGCTTGTATACCCGCCAGTTCTCAATAGTCATCAATTCAATATACCGGTTAAGCTTCGCCCTTGTAAAATCGTATTGGGTCTGTTCGGGCGTGTTCAGGAAAACGATCCAGCCATCCTCATCGGCCACATCATCATACCACTCAACGTAATAATCCTTATCACCACTGTGAAAATTGAGCACGTTTTCGCCGATCAGTATAAACTTATAAATGCCATGCGACATAAACTTGTCGGCTACCTCGCGTTTCAGGTTCATGACATCATTCTCGATCGCGTCGTTCCATTCTCCGATAAGCTCGATAACAATATACTTTTCGTCGTAGTCGGCGATCAGCACTTTGAGATACAGCGTTCGGGAATCGAACTCATCCCATTGCGGGTGTATGTAATAGTTGTAAATGGTTTGTGAAAATTCAAATTCCGAATACACTCTTCCATAAAAGGGTGACCGTTCATCCTCCTCACTCACATACAAATGGCGCCAGTTATAGAAAGGTTCGATATCATGCATGCACTACCATTTAAATAAAAAAGGCTGTAAGCAATTTACAGCCTTCATAAAAGCGATTCCAAATATTTTTTTCTGCTCCGCCGATCCCTCGCTTCGCTCGGGATGACAGTGAAATCTAATCCAGGATGATCTTGCGGGTATAAATTTCCCTGTTTTGGTGATTCAGTACCTTCACCATGTAAACGCCCCTTGTCAGGTTATCTTTTAACCTCACTTCACTTACCTGGGCACCCCTGTAAACGCTCACCGACTTATCGGTCACAATTCTTCCTGATATGTCAACCAGTTGAATATTGTACTCACCAGCTTCTTTATTGTCGAAGCTCACTTTAAATGTTTTCGACCTTACGGGATTAGGATATACTGATATCTTCTCCGTCACAAAAACATTGTCGGTTGTTGCGAGATTGGTTTGAAAAAGGAGATTGTTATTTGCGAGATCAGATGTATTGAAAACATTTTTTCCTGTTGCAATTTCTTTTGCCTCCCAGGTTGAAGGGTCAACTTTGTAATAAGAGATAATCGAGTTGGCGCTGCTGATGATCACTTTGCCCTCACTGTCCACCACGGCGCCATTTGTAGTGAAGCCTTCAGGCACGCCCTTTATTTTTTGAATGTAGGTTGCTGTTCTTGTTTGCACATCTACCCTGAACACATGATTATGCCTTGTGATCACATACAGGTAACCGCTCACATCAGCGAGCATGTCGCCACCCCAGCTGGTTGAAGATTCATTGATCTTCATATCGCCGTTCGCCGGAGCGTCGTTGAGAGGGCCAAGATCGGTGATTTGCGGATTTTCTCCTGTAGTGAACCGAACGAGATGGTTTCCGCCATTATCCAGCGCATAACCATTACCGTCAGAACCGATCACCATGCGTGTAACCTGGTTTTCTTCCGCTTCCATTCCATCGGCGTTGCTCAGATTTTCATTTCTGAAAAGATAAACGGACGGAGCATTTGTATTGAGATCGATATATCGAAGCTGGTTGCTGAAGAGTGGTGCGTAGTACAGCCTGTTCTTCTTCGCATCAAGCGCGCAGGCAGCAGAAAAATCTGAAAACGGACGCAGTTCACGGGCGGCGAGCGATGTATCACTCTTCCTGATGGTTATCTGTTTCGACGAACGCGCGTCGAAGAGCGTAAAATCATTTTTGCTGTCTTCGTATACGTTTTTAATCACCTGTCCGCTGGTGAGGTCTATCAACTTCACTTCGGTCCAAACTGTTGATCCTATACTTGAACTGGTAATAGCGTAAGCGTGATTCGAAGCCTCCTGGGCGAAGGTTTGGAACGGATTTAAAACAAATAGCATTGCTGCCGCAGTTAGTAGCCTTAACATCATAAGCAGGGTTTAGGAAAGATTCGGAATTTAAAAATCACCAATCAAAATAACGTGTAAGGTCATTTCAAATTATATTGGTTGTTTAGTTTTCATCTAACGGTAAGTGGAATCTATTGCCTTTTTTACGCTACCATACTTAAGCAATAACTGGCGGGCTGTTTCGTGATCGCTGATACCTGTTCTCATCATCACCATCTGGGTTCCTCTCTCTATCAGCTTACTGTTGGTTAACTGCATGTTAACCATCCGGTTGCCCTCCACTCTTCCAATCAAAATCATCACCGAGGTAGAAATCATGTTCAGCACAAGTTTCTGGGCCGTTCCACTTTTCATCCGGGTACTTCCAGTCACAAATTCCGGGCCGACAATCAATTCTATTCCGAAATCTGCATAATTTAATAACGGGCTTCCCGGATTGGAACAAATTCCCGCTGTTGTAATATTATTTTCCCTGCATTTCTTAAGGGCGCCGACCACATAAGGTGTTCTTCCACTCGACGCGATTCCAACCACCACATCTTTGTCGCTGATATTATGCGCCTGGAGATCTTTCCATCCCTGTTCGGTATCGTCTTCAGCATTTTCCACCGCGTACTGTATCGCGGTTTGCCCCCCCGCGATCACACCAATTACCACACCGTATTCCATTCCGTAGGTCGGTGGAATTTCACTGGCGTCGAGAATGCCGAGCCTGCCACTTGTTCCCGCTCCGATGTAAAACAGGCGCCCGCCTGCCAGGATTTTGTCTGCCGCCACCACTACCAGCGCCTCTATCGCAGGAATCGCTTTTTCAACGGCGTACGGAACCTTTTTGTCTTCGTTGTTCATCTTCACCAGCAGGTCATGAACCGACATTTTTTCAAGGTCGTTGTAGTCTGACGATTGTTCGGTAATGTTTTGAAAGCTCAATTTTATAGTATTTATTTTTCTCTCTCCGCAGATCCCTCGCTTCGCTCGGGATGACAGTCTCGTGTCATCCCGAACCGAGGCGTGCGCCTCGTGTGAGGGATCAGCCGGGAAATATGTTTACCTTCTATGATATTCCACCAGGCCATCTATCGGGCTCTTCAAAATTTTCCCTGCCCTCAATCCATAAGCCTCGCAAAGTGAAAGCACGACATCCCGAAAATAATATCCGATACTACCCACAAAATGAACAGGATGCTTCGCACTCTCAGGGTATCTGCTTACATGATAATAGAGAAAATCATTTAATCCATCTTCCAAAATATTCTCAATCATGTAGTGGCCCCTGTTCTCCGATAAAAACATCGTGAACGATGCCAGGTACCTGTTCGGCAACGGCTGTTTGTACACATGGTCCAGAATGTCGGCAGCGTCAACTTTATATTTCCTGTGGAATTTTTCCTTTAAATCCTTTTCGAATATATCGTACAGGTAATACTGAATCACTTTCCTTCCGAGGTACGCACCGGATCCTTCGTCGCCAAGTACATAGCCGAGGCCGGGACTGTTCTTCACTATTTTCTTCCCATTATAAAAACACGAATTGCTTCCGGTACCCAGGATGCAGGCGATGCCCGGCTCGTGCTGGCAGCTGGCGCGTGTAATACCCAGCAGATCGTGGTTAACGGTTACTTCCGCGCCAGGAAAAGTTTTTTCCAGTATTTTTTTTGTGCGCTTCGCGTTTCGCGGATCCTTATTACCCGTGCCATAAAAATGTATGGCGTCGGGATTGGTACGCTTCATCTGGCTCTTCAATTCGGTATTAATTACCTCCTCCATTTTCTCCGGCGTAAGAAAGTAAGGGCTCATCCCCTGCGTAAAAATTGATGCATTTTTCCGGCCATCCACCCATCGCCACTCGCATTTTGTTGAGCCACTGTCTGCTATAAGTACCGCCATGCCCGCGAAGGTAAAGGATAGATAAATAAGGAAGCGTACCTTCGTTGCACAACAAAGCATAGTATCTTTCGGACGATGAAGAAATCACAGGCCTGGTTACCATTGGTGTTCGCGTTACTGCTGATCCTTGGAATGATAACAGGATATAAACTCAGGGAGAGAGTTCCGTTTACGCAGGGCTTTTTCCAGAACAGCAAAAGAACCTCGCTCCAGGAAACGATAGACTTAATCCGCCTCAATTATGTTGACCCCGTTTCTACCGACAGCCTAACCGACGACGCCATAGAGGCGATGCTCAGCCACCTCGACCCACATTCTATTTTTATTCCTGCTAAATACCTCCAGGAAGTAAATGAAGACCTTGCCGGAAATTTTGAAGGGATAGGTGTTGAGTTTCAAATTATACAGGACACTGTTCATGTAGTAAATGTTTTTCCAGGCGGACCAAGCGCCAGGGCAGGAATGATGATCGGCGACAAATTTCTAAAAGTAGGCGATTCTGTTGTGGCGGGAACGGGCATCACTTCTCAACGCATAAAAAAATTGCTTCGCGGTCCCGGGGCTACTTCGGTGCCGATTACCGTTTTGTCGGGTACTACTGAAAAACTAGTAACAGTAATACGCGGCACTATTCCACTATATTCCGTTGACGCGTCGTATATGATCAACGATACCACGGGCTTCATTCACCTGAATAAGTTTTCGGGAACAAGTTACGAGGAGTGCATGAGGGCGTTTGAAAACCTGAAGGCGAAGGGTATGAAAAAACTCATCTTCGATCTGCGCGATAACGGTGGAGGTATATTAGAAGAAGCGGTAGACATCGCCGACGAATTTCTAAGCGACAATAAGCTGATTGTTTATACACAGGGCTTGCAGGAGCCGAAGATGGAATACCGTTGTAAACGGCCAGGACAATTTGAAAACGGCCAACTTGTGATTATAGTAGACGAGGGCTCGGCTTCGGCGAGCGAAGTAATAGCCGGCGCAATCCAGGACTGGGATCGTGGTGTTATCGTTGGCCGGCGAACTTTCGGCAAAGGGCTCGTGCAAAAGCAATTTGGTTTAAGTGGGGGCGGCGCACTGCGACTTACAGTTGCCCGTTACTATACACCCACAGGACGAAGCATCCAAAAATCGTATGCAAAAGGTCGCGATGCTTATAATGACGAGGTGATCGAGAGGTTTCACAATGGTGAGGTTAGTCACGCCGATACTATTAAACTCTCGCAGGGAGTGGCATTTAAAACAAAGGGTGGCAGAACTGTTTATGCTGGCGGAGGGATAACACCCGATATTTTTGTGCCGATAGATACTACGGGGTTCATCACCGATGTAACGCCTCTTTTCGAAGATCAGCATTTTGGAAAGTTTATTTACCAGTACTACATCAGTAATAAACCTCAATTCGACGAGTACAAATCAGCGGCTGAGTTTTCTTTGCGGTTCAATGCGGGGCAAAAAGCGTTGAACAGCCTGATGGAATACGTGAAAGCGAACCAGATAAAACTCCCGGCATTACCCGAAAAAGACCGCGCGGAGATGGCTAAAAGAATAAAAACCTGGATGGCCAGACAAATCTGGGGCATGCCAGGTTATTATGAAGTAAGTAACGTTTACGATCTTACAGTTGCGAAGGCATTGGAGGCAAAGTAGAGTTGCCTTTGGCCTTGAGCTCTTTCATTTCCATTCTATAAGAAATAATAAGTCCTATTCCTCCCCCGATCGCTATCAACGCGAAATACAATGGCTCGCTGTCGTAATTGTCCCTGTATATCATGTTATCCATAATGAAGGCGGCTAACAGGCCTACACCGGCGCCTACCAGGAGAAGTCCCCACTTCAGGTTCTTGAATGGTTCGGGGCCTCTTGTGGCGCCCAACTTCGGGTTCATCCCCTTGTCGATCATTGCCAGGTTCTCTTTTTTATTCATATATACGATACCGAATATCAAAGCGAAAAAGCCGAGAGGTACGAGTATGGGGATTAATAATTCACCGTTCATAAATTCATTTTTTATTTTTCAAGATTATTTTCTGAAATATCAGACTACACAAGTTTCGGCAAGGTTACAGAGAATTTAAAAAATGTTTATTTTTTGTCAGTCGGCTATGTCCTCCCGAACCGAGTTCCGCGCAGCGGAAGGAGCGTGAGGGACCGGCCGCGAAACCCTTTACGAACCTTCCTCAAAAAAACCCATCTTTGTTCTGTAACCTTCCTGCCCGAAATGTTGTCTTATATATAAGTAATGGATGCCCGAACGACTGATAATGAAATAATTACCAGGGTTTTACGCGGCGAGCATCAGCTCTATGCCGAGTTGGTAAAACGGTATCAGAATTTCGTTTTCACTTTGGCTCTCCGTTACACCCCGGGAAGAGAAGACGCTGAGGAAATCGCCCAGGACGTTTTTGTAAAGGCGTATAAGGCTTTGAAAGATTTCAGAGGGGAGTCGAAATTCAGTACGTGGCTTTATTCTATAGTGAATTCGACCAGTATAACGTTTTTGAGAAAGAAGAAGCTGGACACACATTCGCTGGATAGCGAACATGTAATGGAGGTTGCGGATAGTAAAGAATCGGGAATGAGTGCGAACCAGGTGGAAGTGAAATCGAAAGTGGAGATGGTTACGAAAGCGATACAGCTGCTTAGCCCCGACGATGCGAAACTGATAACGTTATTTTATAAAGCGGAGCAGTCTTTGGAAGAGATAGCGAAGATATTGGGAATGGAAACGAATACGGTTAAAGTGAAACTTCATCGCGCGCGAACGCGGTTGAAGGAGAAAATGGAAAAGTATTTTACACAGGAAGTTAGAGATTTGAGTTATTAAACACCGAAGTCATCCCGAGCGAAGCGAGGGATCGGCGGAGAAACAAACTTGTAAATGCACATACCTCAAAACATAGAAGAAAAACTCTGGAGCTACATCGACGGTTCTTTAGAAAAAAAAGAACTCGATACCGTAGAAGAACTTCTTCGCAGCAATAACGAGTGGAAGAATAAATACGCGGAGTTGATGGAAGTTCACCAGCTCATGAAAAACAACATGGATCTTGAACATCCGTCGCTGAGGTTTACCCAGAACGTGATGGAAGAGATCTCAAGGTTATACATTACCCCCGCCACAAGAAATTATATCAACAAGAATGTGATCTGGGGCATCGGCATATTTTTTCTCACCACTATCATCGGTTTACTCATTTATGGATTCGGGCAGATAGACTGGTCGCAGACCGGCGGAATCGATTCTCCGCAACTCCAGGAAATTAATAACATCAACTGGTCGCGGGTGTTCAGCGGAACATACGTGAATGTGTTTATCATGGTAAACATATTACTCGGGCTTATGCTGCTCGACATGTATCTCACCAGGAAGAAGAATGAGAGGATACGGGAGCGGAACGCATAAGTATTTCCCCTTAAACAGTTATTAAAGGCGATCGGTTATTCGTTCAATCGCACGGACAGGCATTATCTTGAGGCGCCCCTTTAAAAACCTTTAAATGAAAAAGCTTATCCTGTTCTTTGCCGCAGTCCTGGTCGGCCTATGCTCATTCTCCCAAAATTTTCAACCTGCAACACTCGTAACAAGTGATGGCAAATCACTGGAAGGCGAGATAAACTATAAGAACTGGAAAAAAAATCCTGCAAAGATTCAATTCAGGCGGCACGCCGCTTCAAGTTCCGCAACACAGGAAACGTATACCGCCAAAGACCTGAAATCATTTACAGTGAGTGGCGACTATTATGCGGCGGCGATTGTAGAAGTGGATTACCGCAGCGACAATCCAGGAAGCTTGACAAGCGAGTCGAACATAATCGTGCGTCGTGACACTGTTTTTCTGCGGGCATTGGTGAGGGGCACTAAGTCCTTATATCACTTCTACGATATTGCTGATCACTTTTACATCCTTAAAGATGAAACCTTCGAATTGCTTAGGTATAAAAAATATATTTCTGCCAGTGATGGACAGGGCCGGGTTTATAGGTATAACCGAACGTTCGCCATGCAGCTTCTGCGATATTTTGAAGGTTGCGAATCGCTGAGTCCTGCTCTCGAAAAAGTAAAATATAGTGCAGACCACCTCACAGCTGCATTCAATAACTACTATAAATGCACCTCCCAAACTCCTGACTTTATGCAGGTACGTGAGTCAGAAAAACTTGAATTTGGAGTGCTGGCTGGTGTGTCGAACACAACTTTCAAAGTACACAACTCTTCACCTAGCAATGTGATGTCTGTGATGTCGAAAACAAAATTCTCAACTTCGATGAATTTTGCCGGTGGTATTTTCATGGATATTGTATTTCCCCGCCAGCGCGGACGACTAAGCTTGAACAATGAACTCACCTATTCATCTTATGAGACGTCCGGCACGTACCGACTCACGCAATCGCCAACGCGTTTCGAGGAGCATTCTTTTGAGTTTGCTTACTCTTACGTGAAACTGAACAATATGCTTCGTTATAAATTTCTTCTGGATAAGTCGGCCATTTTTATAAACGGGGGCGTATCGACTGGTTTCTTATTGACGAACCACAGCAAGCTCACGAAATTTCGCAAATTCGACGCTACTGAAAACAGAGCTGTAGATAATGCATTTAATCTCAACGAAGGGAAATATGAACTGGGCTATCTTGCTGGAGTTGGTTTTAGAAAAAGTCGGGCATCGCTCGAGCTGCGTGCTGAAAGAGGTTCTGGCCCCATACGCGAAATGCAAACAGCAGCACGTGTGTACCGCTACTATGCGTTGCTGGGTTACAGGATTAAATAAGAGACAAGTTGTTAATTTAAGCTCCGCTTATATCCTGGCCGAAAGCCAGTTCATAACCATTATTGTCGAATATTGAAAAGTCGCGCATAAGATACTGCCTGTCGGCGATGGCAGATTTTACCATCGCCCGGTCTTTCACCTGGCCCCAAAGATCATCCACGTTCTCAGTAAAAATGTAAATACTGCCGGTTAAGCTGGCCTTAGGAAATTCTTCGCCTTCCTCGAGAGTCGGAACAATCATCATTAATTCAACATCGTCCCTGTACAATGATGCAAAGCCTGGAAAATTGCTTCGGGTCTTAAATCCTAAAACATCAACGTAGAATGAAATTGTTTCGTCGAGGTTTTTCGTCCATAAAATCGGACTTAAATGTTGCAACTTATTACTCATAACATTTGTATTAAGCTTAAACTTGCCAGTAGCAAAAACCGCCAGGTTACTTTGACCCGAGTAACTCCTCCCATGTCCACGGCGCGGTGCGCGTTGCGTATTGCTTCCGCACCTCAGCAACTTCTTCGGGAGTAATCATAAGTGAATTGAGATAATCGTTCGGCAACTCAGGAAAACTCGCCATGCTCATATCGAAACGCACGTAGTTCAACACAGAAGCGATCCATTCGTCATCGTAACTTTTCATCGACATCATCACTTCAGGGTAGTTAACGCCATCAACAGGACCCTTCAATCCATGCAACAGAATTTTTATCAATGGTGTTCTGTTGTTAAGCAATTTAATCTTGCCCATTAACGGTGGTGCAATCCTGGCAGGCAATCCTACTCCGCCAGGCCCATGACATGTAGAACAAAGCTGCTCAAAAATTTCCGAACCTCTCATTACTCTTTTCCTTGCCGCTTCATTTAGCGATACCAGCTTCGATCCGAATTTCATTTTCTCTTCGTTCGATGCGAACATTTGTTTGATGGCGGCAAGCAGGGGATGACTTTTATATTTGATAAAAATGTTTTCAATAGCGCCGCGCGCTGAAGAAACACCTGATTTATTCAACGAAAGCACGAGTTGCCCCAACACTTCCTTACTTTCATCATCACTCAACGACAATAATTTTTCTAAAACTTTCTCATCCGGGATAAATTTTTCACTGATACGGATTGCCGCCTTTTTTATTTGAACATCTTCATCGCTCAAAGCAGTCAACAAAACTTTTTTATCAATTTTTTCCAAACCATCAATTGTCCATAATGCATGCAGGCGTGCCAGGGATGAACCGTTTGCGAAAAGCTTTTCCAGCAAAGGCAACACCGACATATCATTTCTTACAACCAACTCTTTTTGTGCATTATCCCGCCACCATCCATTCGGGTGCGATAAATAACTAACAAGCTTTTCGGAAGATTCATCCAGCATACGCGGCTGCGGTACACGCTCCGTGGTTTCATGCACCAGCCTGTAAATCCTTCCGCGGCGCACGTGCTTATCAAGACCTTTACTCCTCACCTGGTCGTAAATGCGCATACCCGGTTTTACCCACTCAGATTCCTGGATAATTCCCCTGTACATGTCTACCAGGTAAAGACATCCATCAGGGCCCGTATAAGTATTTACGGGACGAAAATTAAAATCGCTCGTCGTGATAAATTCGTCAGCATCGTACACATTCTTCACTTTAATTACGTCATCGGTTTCAGAAATTTTTGCGCGACGCACAAGACGGCCCACAGGTTCGCAGGCAAAGTAATCGCCCTGGATAGACTTCGGCAACTGGTCGCCACGGTAAACCGCCTGCCCGCAACTCGAAGTAAACACAATGAGTGTACTGTCTTCTTTGCGCACATTGGCATTCGCATCAGGAGTTTTTACACCGGGCCATACCTGCCTGAAAACCGATTCTTCTTTTTCATCAAACAAATCAAATTGTCCATACGCAGGATTTACGTGAAATCCACTCGCTGCAACGCTTGAAGCGGCCCTGCTGAAATATATTCTTCCGTAATCGTCGTGCGTTAATCCCCACTGGCCGTTGTTACCATATGCAAGCGAGTCGGCCAGCAACATTTTATCTTTATACCGGTACTTTTGAAGATCCGTCGTTACATAGATGTTGTTATCGATATTCCAGTCTAACCCGCTTCGTTGATGCTCCACATTTCCATAAGCCCGTACAGGTTTACTATACACGGTTCTTTTTGTATCTGCTACGCCATCGCCATTTTCGTCCTTATACGCGTGGATATCGAATGTATTGGTTTCGTTCACCAATAATTCATTGCCTACGCATAAAATCATTCTTGGCGACAGAAGGCTATCTATGAAAACTGTGCTCTTATCCATTCTGCCGTCGTTGTCGGTGTCTTCCAAACGCATGATACGACTGATGGGTGCATCCTGTCCTTTCGCATCTATTGTTTGCATGTATGTTTCCATTTGTGCAACATACATCCGGCCGTTGCCATCCCACGCGATGGCCGCGGGCTCGGATATCATTGGTTCCGCGGCAACTATTTCGAGGCGATAACCTCCAGGCAATCTGAATCGTTTCAAGCTTTCTTCTACTGGCAGCGGTTCATAAGATGGATTCATCTCCACGCTGCGCGGCGTCTTAAAGCCAGGTTCAGCGGCTTCTTCTGCGATGGGTTGTTTGTTGTTACAGGCAGCGAGAATAAAAACAGGAATTAATAGCAGCAGCCGGCGTTTATTTGTCATGTCGGGATTCAATCTTTTATTAAGATACAAAGCAAGATTGAAATTACCGGGTGGGCCGCCCCGTGATGAATTGCTGCGGTCGCGTACGTTATTGTGAAATTTTGATCAGTTTCTTTCGGGAGTGAGTTCCGCCGATAATCAAAATAGATGATTTTGCCAGGCCAAGTTCCTTTGCGAGAAGTTCAATTACAGCTTTGTTGGCCTTACCGTCTTCAGGCGCGGCGGTTACATATATTTTTAAGTGAAGTGCGTTACCTGTGATTTCAGCTTTTATCTTGTTGAATGATGCTTTAGGAGTAACCGTTACTTCCATTTTATCGGTAACGAGTTTCTTCCAACTGTCATCTTCTTGTTTTTTCGCCATAGTAGTGTCAATACAAAAGAGCAAATCAAACAAACAATTAACTGAACTTCTTCCTCAACTCACTCAACTTACTTTGAAAATCATTTACCGGGGGCTTCTTATCCACTTTCGCCGCTGCAGGCTTTGATTTCTTTTCATCCTTAATGCTCAAAGAAATTCTTTTTCTCGTCACATCCACTTCCGTAACAGTAACCATCAATTGCTGCTGAAGCTTAACCACCTGGTTGGGATCGGAAATGTAAGTGCTGCTCATCTGTGAGATATGCAGCAAACCGTCCTGCTTCACACCAATATCCACAAACGCACCAAAGTTCGTGATATTCGTTACGATGCCCGGCACCCTCATGCCGGGTTTAACATCCTCAATGGTTTTTATGGTATCATCAAACCGGAACTCCTCCGCAACCGCCCGCGGATCGCGACCAGGCTTTTCAAGCTCCTTCAGGATATCATTGATAGTAAACTCACCAATATTTTCCGAAATATACTTTTTGGGATTGATTTGTTTTTTTAGTGAAGGATCTTTTATCAGCTCGTTCACTGAACAGTTAAGATCCTTCGACATAGCATGAACTATATGATAACTTTCAGGATGCACCGCGCTGTTATCAAGGGGATCCGCGGCGCCGGGAATTCTCATAAAGCCCGCACTCTGTTCAAAACTCTTCGGCCCCATCATCGCAACATTTTTAATTTCACTCCGCGATTTAAACGGACCATTTTTCGCGCGGTAGTCAACAATATTCTTAGCCAGTGTCGCGCTCAAACCTGAAACATAGCCCAACAAATGCCGGCTCGCCGTGTTGATGTCAACGCCAACATGGTTCACACAACTTTCAACCACTTTATCCAATTGTTCCTTTAGCCGCGTTTGATTTACATCGTGCTGGTATTGTCCAACGCCAATAGATTTAGCGTCAATTTTTACAAGCTCACTTAACGGATCAAGAAGGCGACGGCCTATACTGATCGCGCCACGCACGGTTACATCTTCATCAGGAAATTCCTCACGTGCCACTTCCGAAGCCGAATAAATGGAAGCGCCACTTTCGTTCACCATAAATACACTTACCGGCTTGCCAAAATCAATTCCACGCACCAGCTGTTCTGTTTCGCGTCCCGCAGTGCCGTTACCTATGCCAATTGCATCGATGCCATGCCTTTCAACAAGTTTTTTTAATTCAGTAACCGCGCCCGCTTTCTCCGATTGAGGGGGATGCGGGAAAATAGTTGAATAGTGTTTGAAATTTCCCTGCGCGTCGAGGCACACTACCTTACACCCCGTTCTGAAACCGGGGTCTATGGCCATGACCCTTTTCGAACCTAACGGCGAAGCCAGCAACAGCTGCCTAAGGTTTTCCGCGAAAACTCTGATCGCTTCTTCATCAGCTGCATTTTTCGCTATGAGCCTGAATTCATTTTCTATCGAGGGCTTCAATAAACGTCCATGGCAGTCTTCAACCGCTTCGGCAACCTGCGCGGATGCCCCCGTTTTCTTCTTTATAAATATGCCCTTTAGTTGCTCCTTCGCTTCCGACTCATCAATCGTAATATCCATCAACAAAAATCCTTCCTTCTCTCCTCGTCTTATAGCCAGCATCCTGTGCGAAGGACACGCGGACAGCGGTTCACTAAATTCGAAGTAATCGCGGTACTTCTGAGCCTCTTCTGTCTCTTTTTTTGATTTCAACACTTTGGAACTGACGGTCGCATATTTTGTAAACAATTGCCTGACGGCGTTTCGTGCCTGCTCATTTTCAGCTATCCATTCAGCAATAATATCGCGCGCACCCTGCAGCGCATCTTCAACAGAAGTCACCTGCTCATTGACAAATTTCGCAGCCTCAGCCCGCACATCAACATCAGTTTGCCCGAATATTGTCTTAGCAAGGGATTCGAGACCTTTTTCTATGGCTGTCGTCGCGCGCGTTTTTCTCTTTGGCTTGAAGGGCAGGTAAATATCTTCGACTTCAGTTGCTTCGAAACTATTTTCTATGCGCGCCTTCAGTTCGGGAGTCAGCTTTCCTGCTGCTTCAATTGTTTTGATCACCGTTTCCTTCCGCTTATGCAGCTCGTCGAAATATTTTATTTTTTCTACGATATCATTGATACGTACTTCATCGAGGTTGCCGGTCGCCTCTTTACGGTAACGCGCCATAAATGGTATTGTGGCGCCTTCCTGGTTTAAATTATAAACATTCTCTACCTGTCCCGCACGCACGGTCAACAGCTCCGCTATCTTTTGAATATATCTTTTTTCCATCGAGGGGCGAATGTACAAAATTCAACCCCTCGGTTTTTCACTAAATTGCACCCGATGGAAATTAAAAACAGCATCCTCGAAACTATAGGAAACACGCCGCTGATCAGGCTCAATAAAATCACAAAAGATTTTCCATGCACTGTTGCGGCTAAAGTCGAATATTTCAATCCCGGCCATTCCGCGAAAGACCGCATGGCAATAAAAATGGTGGAAGTCGCCGAGAAAGAAGGCAAGCTAAAACCCGGCGGAACAATCATAGAATGCACTTCGGGCAACACAGGCATGGGCCTCGCACTTGCAGCGTGTGTGAAAGGATATAAATGTATTTTCACTACCACCGACAAACAATCAAAAGAAAAACTCGACATCCTTCGCGCGTTGGGCGCTGAAGTTGTAGTTTGTCCAACCAACGTAGATCCAAAAGATCCGCGCTCCTATTATTCTGTGGCGAGAAAACTCGCATCAGAAATTCCAAACTCATTTCATGCAAACCAATACGATAATCTCGCGAACCGTCTCGCACATTACGAAACAACAGGTCCTGAAATATGGAGGCAGACAGATGGAAAAGTAACACACCTTGTTGTGGCTACCGGAACTGGAGGCACAATTACCGGCACAGCGAAATATCTGAAAGAACAAAATCCGAATATAAAAGCGTGGGCGATGGATCCTTATGGATCACTGCTCACGAAATATTTTAGAACGGGTGAAGTAGATATGAACGAAGTTTTTCCTTACATCACCGAAGGCATCGGCGAAGATTTTGTTCCTGGTAATTACGACATGAAATACATTGACGCGTTCGAACAGGTAACTGATAAAGACGCGGCATTGATGACAAGACGACTTGCAAAAGAAGAAGGATTATTCTGCGGATATAGCGCAGGCACTGCAATACAGGGATTAATACAAATGAAAGATCAATTGAAAAAAGATGATCTTGTTGTTGTGATTCTTCATGATCATGGCAGTCGTTACGTCGCAAAAATTTACAATGAGGATTGGCTTGTGGATAAAGGGTTCGTAAATAAAAAATAAGCCCTCTGAAATCGCGGTTTTTCGTGCTTTTACTACACTTTTTTGCGACACTTTCTATATGCGATTCGATAATCTACTATTTCAACAGTAAATACCGAACGAAAATAATAGGGCAATTATGCTCTTGTTAACATTCGTATGTGGATATACATTTGTCTCAGAAGTTGATTGATATTCTATCAATCTTTAGTCTTATATCCGTCCGAAAATCCTTTTACGTCCAATATCCAAGGAATTTCCAAAAGTCCAGTATCAGTCAACTTCTTTTTTTTCTTTTTCCGCCCTAGAGAAAACATATCATAAGAAATTATAATAAGTTCGTATCCGGTCCTGGTTTTACTTCTATCCCGTGAAAAAAATTGGTCAACCTGAGAACACGCCGTTTTTAATTCCAACGTCCAAACCCGTTATCCGATCCACCTGAAAAACCCTTATTAACTCCTGGGACCCTCCTGCCGAATACTATTGTTTGGCAGGAGGCAAAAACGGATTCATTTTCTGTTACTTGGCGTAATTTGGATAATGGATCTCAACGACAAACCTTCCCGCAAAAAGGATATTTACCCCATCAATGAAGATTTCCGAAACTACCTGCGAACGCACGGCAGGGAGGTAAAGCTTCCTGTGTCGTACCGCGACCTCCTCCGCATCACCTTCAGCGTTCCCCTTCTCGACAATTCCGGAAAAGATACCCTTTGGGAAAAGGTGACGTACGACATGAAGGAATGGGAATTTATCAGGGATGGCCTCGTAAAAATCTACGCGATATTAAAAACGGAAGGCGATTTGTCGTTCAGCAAACATCTTGATGTAGCGCGGATAGACTACTGCACGTTTGGAAACTCGCATCCGTTTCGCATCCGCATCGTTAACAAATTCAACGATAACTACGATTATTATTACATTAAGCAAGCCGATGCATCGAGAGTGTACGGGCTCGAACTCGAACACATTCTTTCGCCGAACAGGATTACTTTTCTAACAAGCAACGCAACGCTTGTCGAGGAACACATCCCGGGAATACCCGGCGATCTTTTTGTAAAAAATCAGTTACACGAACCAACTACCAACCAGATACGATTTGCAAAAGAGTTCGTGAAATTTAATGAAAGATGTTTTGTAAGATTACTTGGCGACATGCGGTCGTACAACTTTGTGGTTGACATTACACCCGACGTTGAAGACTTTCAATATCGCATACGTGCGATAGATTTCGATCAGCAATCGTATGAAGGAAGAAGGAATTTATACCTGCCTCAGTTTTTTAAGGAAAATCTCGAACTCGTTGAACTATCAAAAAGAATTTTGAATAAAGATTCCATTGAGCAATACCAGGCCGAAGAACGCACGCTGATCGCGTTCAGGGTGGCATCATCGAGACGGCGTACAATGGATCTCCTTTCGATCATGAGCAGGGACAATATTTCGAAAACGGAAAAAATCGAGCAGTTGAAAAGAGAATTGGGTGAATATTTCAAATCACGGGCTTTTCAGCGGTGTCATTCCATGGGTCAGATTGTTAAAACACATCTCAAACAAAATCTCAAAAAGCATTTTATGCTCATTCAGAAGTCGCTCGGCAAAACGGGCGACTGACACTGCACTCTTTCTCTTTCTGTTTCTCTTTCTCTGCTCAGAACGAGAAACAGAGCGGAGAGCGGTAAGGTAGGATGACACAGTGGAATAACGTACCTTAGCGGCTCCTTAAAACAGGAAGACATTCATTAATAAACACTTAGCAGAAAAATGAAAAAATACCAGGCCGGAGTTCTTTATGGTGAAGAACTTGAATCACTTTACAAAGACGCCAAAGAGAACCAGTTTGCAATGCCGGCGGTTAACACAATAGGTACCAATACGATCAACGCTGCGCTTGAAGCGGCCGCGAGAGTAAATTCTCCCATTATCATACAATTTTCTAACGGCGGGGCACAGTTCATCGCCGGTAAGGGAATGCCGAACGACCATCTGCAGGCGAATATTTCGGGTGGCGTTTCAGGAGCGCTTCATATCCATAATGTGGCAAAATATTATGGGGTGCCCGTAATACTTCACACGGATCATGCGGCAAAGAAATGGTTGCCATGGATCAGTGGACTTGTTGATGCGGGAGAACAATATTATAAAGAACACAAGCGCCCCCTCTTCAGCTCTCACATGCTCGATTTATCTGAGGAACCGCTCGAGGAAAATATAGCGACATCAGTAGCGTATTTTAAACGCATGCACCCGCTTGGCATGGCGATAGAAATTGAACTGGGAGTGACCGGGGGCGAGGAAGATGGTGTGGATAACAGCGGAATCGAGAATGAGAAACTTTATACCCAACCGCAACACGTAGCTTATGCGTATAAAGAGTTGAGCAAAATAGGCCGCCTGTTCAGCGTTGCCGCTGCGTTTGGCAATGTGCATGGTGTTTATAGTCCGGGTAATGTGGAGCTGCGTCCTGAAATTTTGAGAAACAGCCAGACTTACATCGAGAATGAGTTGCAAACGGTGGCCAAACCGGTATATTTTGTGTTTCATGGTGGTAGTGGATCGCCGCAACATCAGATTCGTGAAGCTATCGGATACGGCGCAATAAAAATGAACATTGATACCGATCTGCAATGGGCTTTCTGGGAAGGCGTTCACGAATACTACAAAAAGAACCAGGATTTTCTGCAGGGACAATTAGGAAATCCCGGCGGTCCTGAAAAACCGAATAAGAAATATTATGACCCGCGTGCCTGGTTGAGAAAGGGTGAAGAAACTTTCATCAAGCGTCTCGAAATGGCTTTTGAAGATCTGAACTGCATCAACAGGAACGCGTAAAAAATTTTTGCTATGGCCTCCAACAGGATTGTTGAATTGTTGGGTGATAAGGCTTCATACCTGCTTGAACACACCAGCAAAACGGTAGATAAGTCATCGCTTACGCTGCCTTCGCCGAATCATGTAGAAGAGATTTGGATGAATTCGGACAGAAACAACCAGGTGTTGAGAAGTTTACAGATCCTGATCGGTACGGGCAGGCTGGCGAACACGGGTTACATTTCCATTTTTCCTGTTGACCAGGGCATAGAACATAGTGCGGGTGCGGCATTCGCGCCAAACCCGATTTATTTTGATCCCGGGAACATAGTAAAGTTGGCCATCGAGGCAGGTTGTAATTCTGTGGCTTCGACTTTTGGCGTGCTTGGCATTCTAAGTAGAAAATATGCGCATCGCATTCCTTTTGTTGTGAAGTTAAACCACAACGAATTTCTAAGCTATCCTAACAGGTATGACCAAACGATGTTTGGTTCGGTAAAAACCGCATGGAATATGGGCGCGGTGGCAGTGGGTGCGACGGTTTATTGGGGATCGCAGGAGAGTTCCAGGCAACTGAAAGAAGTTGCAGAAGCATTTGAACTCGCGCACGAGTTAGGCATGGCAACGATACTGTGGTGTTACACGAGAAACAGCGCATTTAAAGTAGATGGCGTGGATTATCATACTGCCGCAGATTTTACAGGGCAGGCAAACCATCTTGGAGTAACCATCCAGGCCGATATTATCAAGCAAAAAATTCCTACCAATAATGGTGGCTATCTCGCCACAAAACATGGAAAAACTTCGAAGCTGGTATATGAAAAACTGACCAGCGACCACCCGATTGACCTGTGCCGCTACCAGGTGCTGAATTGCTACAGCGGTCGCGTGGGGTTGATAAATAGTGGTGGTGAAAGTAAAGGCGATTCTGACCTTGTTGAATCTGTTACCACTGCGGTTATTAATAAACGCGCGGGTGGAATGGGTTTAATTTTAGGTAGAAAAGCGTTTCAACGGCCATTCAAAGAAGGTATTGAGTTGCTAAACGCTACGCAGGATGTGTATTTGGATCGGTCTATTACTATTGCATAGCAGAGGGGAGAAGGGAAAAGGGAGACGTGTACTTCTCCCCTCTCCCCTCTCCCCTTTCCCCCCTTGGCATAAGTTTTTTATCTCATCTATCCATGGCGAATAAATCTTCAAAATCCCCGAGCGGGGAAGCGAGAGAAGAGCCTAATGAGCACATTCGCAGGCAGGAAATTGAAAAACAGGATATTAAAGCTAATTCCGGAACCCCGGGGTCCATGCCCGTTCCAAAGCAGGAAAACCTGCAAAACAGGGGCTTCCAGGAAGACCAGCCTGGAAATCCTGTACGAACAACCGGCTCTACGAAAAAAGACCAGGAAAGTCCCCCAACAGGGGAACCTGACCCTCATGAACGCTGATTATTCACTATTAAAAAGTAAACTATGGCTAAGAAAGATATGTCAGATCAAAAAGGAACAGACAGAGACGTACGTCCTCAAAAGGGACAACAGTCGAACGAAAATTGGGATGATAATAATACCGAGCGCTCTTCCGGAACAACTTCCGGCAGAGGAAGCGACGCAAGACGAATAGATGATGAAACGAACACCACAGGAGTAGGCTCAAGTCAACAAAGCGAAGATGAGAACGTCGGACCTCTTGAATCCGACCTGGAACAACTACCCAGCGACAAAAAAAGGGATCGTGGAGAAAACCTTACCGGTCCTGGTTTAGGGTAAAGAGCTCTATGATTATTTGCGAATTCCCCGTTTCTGATTTTTTAGTAACGGGGAATTTGCGTTTTTGGATTTGCCCGCAACTCGTTGCCTGCCGCAAGCCAAAAATTATTTAAACACTTCCTCAATAACCTCTCCCACACATCCACTCGGCATTTGTATTCGCAGCATCGCAGCAATCGTAGGGGCCACATCAGTCATATGCGTTTCGCGATTAGTTTTTCCGGGTTTCACATTCCACCCGTACCACAACAACGGAATATGGGAATCATAAGGATTCCATGAACCATGCGACGTGCCCGTATAACCTCCGTGCATATAACCCGGCTTAAGCATAATTTGAATATCTCCACTCCTCTTCGCATTGTATCCGTTCGCCGCCTGTTTAGCAATAAACTCCGGAAGCGGAACATTCTGAAGATCTTCATACGCGAAAGCCCTTTCCACCTCGGGCAACGTTAACAGGAAATCCGTTGCGGTTTTAAATACTTCCTTTTTATCAAGCCTCAACGAATCAATTAAATGATGGCTGATATAAAGCTGATAGTTATCCGACGCAACAAGAAATTTATAATTGCCGTACTTTTTCTGCAAAACAGAATCAACACCGTTCTCAATTCTTTCATACCTGAAACCACCTCCGGGAAGATTATACTCCATAGAGAAACCTCCCGAATGTGCAGCTCCGTGATCAGCAGAAAGAAAAACGAGGTACTGCCCTGCGCCAACTTTTTTATCCAGGAAAGAAAACAACTCACCCAACTCTTTGTCGAGCCTTAAATATCCATCTTCAGATTCAATCGAATTCGGGCCGAATGTATGACCAATATAATCGGGCGATGAAAAGCTCACCGTAAGAAAATCAGCGATGCTGTCCTTACCCAATTGTTCGTTGTCTACAGCTGCCATTGCCATTTGCTTTGTAAGCGTATTTCCAAATGGCGTGGCCGTTAACGTACCGTAGCTTGTGCCACCGATAAATTTTTCCAGTTTATAAGGAAACGCTTTCTGGTCCTGCCCAAACGGTTTTCCTTCCCACGGCATATCATCCCTGGTGCTTTGCGTGTATGTTTCTATTGGATATAAAGTGTTCCATCCTTTTTTAAAATACTGGTCAGGATATTTCCTGCTGTTGAATTCGGTTACCCATTGGGGTAAGTTCTGCATGTAGTATGTAGAAGAAATGAAGTTGCCGGTTTCAGGGTCGTACCAGTATGCCGCGTTAGCGATGTGACCCGCAGGTAATATCGCTCCGCGATCTTTGAATGCAACGCCAACAACTTTGCTTCTGAAATTCGTCGCGAGTTTCAATTCATCGGCGATGGAAGTAACGATCATATTACGCGGACTCATTTTTCCCGCATCGCGGGTAGTGCCTACTCCATTGACGGTACTGTCGCCCGCGCAGTAAACAAACTTTCCGGTCGTTCTGTCGTACCAGTCGTTACCCGCAATTCCGTGAATCGCGGGAACGGATCCGGTGAACAGGCATGTATGTCCGCATGCCGTTACAGTGGGAATATAGTTGATGAAAGTATTCTCGCAGCTGAAGCCGCGGTTGATCATTCTCTTGAATCCGCCATCGGCAGCATAGCGATCATAGTAACGGTAGAGGTAGTCCCACCGCATCTGGTCAACCACGATACCTACAACAAGTTTAGGACGGGAAACGGGATTTTTAGCTGTTTTAACCTGCGAAAAAGAGAAGTGTGAAATCAGGATCAACAACAACAACGATAAGGTGCGCATTAACAAACGATTTTATTTCAAAGGGTTAAAAGTAAACATTTATGCGGTTGGATAATACAATCAAAAGCTCGTCACAAATTATTAATAGTTACCTTTGCGGCATTTAAAATCTTCTACTTTATGGCAGATATCTTCGAGAAGCTTCTCAGAAATTATGGTCCCATTGGTCAGCACCGCGAAAGAGCGCATGGTTATTTTGCTTTCCCGAAACTTGAAGGCGAAATATCTAACAGGATGAAGTTTCGCGGAAAAGAAATGATCGTATGGAGCCTTAACAATTACCTCGGGCTTGCCAATCATCCCGAAGTAAGAAAAACTGACGCTGAAGCGGCGAAGGAATATGGCCTCGCGCTCCCTATGGGGGCACGCATGATGAGTGGAAACAGTAATCACCATGAAAAACTGGAAGCTGAACTCGCCGCCTTTGAAGGCAAGGAAGATGCTATCCTTGTAAACTTCGGCTACCAGGGTATGGTAAGTCTCATAGACGTTATCTGCGGCCGTCACGATGTAATAGTGTACGACGCCGAGAGCCACGCCTGCATCATAGATGGGCTGCGACTTCATCCTGGCCACCGTTATGTTTTCAAGCACAACGATGTTGAGGATTGTGAAAAACAATTGCAGCGCGCTACATCGCTCATAGAAAAACAAAAGGCAGGAGGCATACTCGTAATCACCGAAGGAGTATTCGGTATGGCCGGCGACCAGGGTAAGCTGAAAGAAATCGCCGCGTTGAAAGACAAGTATGAATTCAGGTTACTGGTTGACGATGCACATGGGTTCGGAACGCTTGGAAAAACAGGCGCAGGCGCAGGAGAAGAGCAGGGTGTGCAGCATAAAATAGATTTATACTTTTCAACCTTCGCGAAATCCATGGCATCCATCGGAGCATTTATCGCGGGAGATAAAAACATTATAGACTACGTTCGCTACAATATCCGTTCGCAAATATTCGCCAAAAGTTTGCCTATGCCGCTTGTGATAGGAAACCTGAAACGCCTCGAGCTGCTTCGGACACAACCGCAACTCAAGCAAAAATTGTGGGACAATGCAAAAAAATTACAGAACGGTCTGAAGGAACGCGGATTCGACATCGGTAAAACCGATTCGGTAGTTACACCCGTGTATATGAAAGGTGGTGTGGAAGAAGCGACGGCAATGGTGATGGACATACGTGAAAACTATCGCATCTTCTGTTCGATAGTTGTTTACCCTGTAATACCAAAGGGACATATCATCTACCGCCTCATACCTACAGCAGCGCATACCGACCAGGATATCAAAGAAACACTTGAAGCATTTTCAGCCACAAAGAAAAAACTCGACGCAGGAGAATATAAAGTAGAAGCGATTCCCGATATGGCTAATGCGTAAACGAAAAATGCCTCCGGAGAGGAGGCACGTTCTAATCGAATACCGTTAACCATTAAACCTTATCCTATGAAAGCAACAAATTTAAGGGCATAAAAGCTATATATAGAGTTTTTGCTAATTTGTTTTTTCTGAATTTCAAATATTGATGTGTATCAAGACTAAGAAATATCCCTTATTAAAACCGGGTCATGCAGAATAAGATTCTTCTTGCCATTACAGGGGCGAGTGGATCGATTTATGCAAGGCTCCTCATAGAAAAAATTCTCGGCCTGACGTCGCAGGTGGAGGAATTTTCGGTGGTAATGACAGAGAACGCGAAGACAGTTTGGGAAACGGAGCTTGGCGACAGGTCGTTTGAGAAATATGCAGTGAAATATTACAGCACGCAGGATTTTTCGGCACCGTTTGCGTCGGGTTCGGGGCAGTATAATATCATGATCATAGCGCCATGTTCTATGGGCACACTCGGAAGAATTGCCTCCGGCGTTTCATCTGATCTCATTACCCGATCTGCTGATGTAATATTGAAAGAAAGGAGAAAGTTGATCTGTATGGTGAGAGATACACCATATAATCTCATTCACATCCGCAATATGGAAACCGTTACCCTCGCAGGGGGAATAATTTGCCCGGCCACTCCATCATTCTACAGCAAGCCCAAAACAATAGACGAAGTAGCGGCAACGGTAGCCGACAGAGCCCTTGATCTCGCCGGTTTAGATATAAAGGCGTTCCGGTGGGGAAGCTCACTTTAACATTAAAATTGAATTAATCCTGCAAACCATTCATATACAATTGCGGTCTAAGGATTGCTGCATTACGATATATTTGCGGCTCTATAAAAAAGGCTTTGATAACTAATACCTAAGAAATGAGAAAAATAATTTTACTGTTGGGATTGGCGATTAGTGTGTTAACGGCGTTTACGCAGGGCAATGATCCCGCGGCTAAAAAGGTGCTCGACGGGGTAAGTAAAAAGTTCAAATCGTATAAGGCAGTTCAATCCACATTTACCCTCCAGATAGAAGACGCGAACGGCAAAGTGCAGGGAACGAAAAAAGGGACCGTTTATATGAAGGGTCCAAAGTACAGGGTGAATATAACAGGACAGGAAATTTACAGCGATGGAAAGAATGTGTGGACATACGACAAGGCTGCGAACGAGGTTACGATTACCCAGCTTGATCCTTCAGGCAGCGGCATAACTCCACAGAAATTATTTACTTCTTTTTACGATAACGATTTTCTCTATAAGCTGAATGGAGAGAAGAAAGAAGGCACGAAAACTCTACAGGAAATCGAGATGACGCCGGTTGATAAAACGAAGTCGTTTCATAAGGTTTACCTGCTGGTAGATAAAAAGAATCAAACGATTTATTCTACGAGAGTGCTGGAGAAGAATGGGAACAAGTATTCTTATACTGTGAATTCGATGAATGGAAAAGCGCCGGTGGCGGATGAGGTGTTCGTATTTAATAAAGCGAAGTTTCCTGGCGTTGAGGAAGTGGATTTAAGGTAGTGGCCGCGACTGCGTCGCTTTGGCCTGCGGCCTGCTTTTATAAAATTACTTTCAAGTGATTATCCAACTCAGCTTCAGTCTTAATCAACACATCCCTTGCTTTCGACCCCTGGTTCACTCCTACTACACCTGCAGCTTCCAGCTGATCCATTAAGCGCCCTGCACGGTTATAGCCGAGCTTCATTCTTCTTTGAATAAGTGAAGTAGAACCTACCTGGTTCTGAACAATCAACCGCGCAGCTTCTTCAAACAAAGGATCCCTGTCGAGCAGGCTGAAATCCTTTCCATCCATATCCTTCTCATCAATATATTCAGGGAGGTAAAACGCCTGCGGATACCCACGCTGGTCGCCGATGAAATCGCAGATTTTATCTACTTCCGGGGTATCAACAAATGCGCATTGCAGCCGTGTAATTTCGCCGTTATATGATACAAGCATATCTCCTTTACCAATGAGTTGCTCGGCACCGCCTGTATCGAGAATAGTGCGCGAATCAATTTTAGAAGACACTTTAAACGCGATACGCGCAGGGAAGTTCGCCTTGATTGTACCGGTAATAATATTCACCGACGGACGCTGGGTTGCGATAACCAGGTGTATACCCACCGCACGCGCCAGCTGCGCAAGACGCGCAATAGGCATTTCAATTTCCTTTCCCGCGGTCATGATCAGGTCAGCGAACTCGTCGATGATAAGAACAATGAACGGAAGGAACTGGTGACCCTTCTGGGGATTCAACCGGCGCTTTACAAACTTCTCATTGTATTCCCTGATGTTCCTCGCTCCAGCTTCCTTAAGAAGGTCGTACCGGTTATCCATTTCAATACACAACGCGTTCAGTGTATTGATCACCTTCTTTGTGTCTGTGATAATGGCTTCTTCTTCGCCGGGCAGCTTTGCGAGAAAATGTTTTTCGATCGTGCGGTACAAACTCAATTCCACTTTCTTTGGATCCACCAGCACGAGTTTCAGTTGCGACGGATGTTTTTTGTACAACAACGAAACGAGTATCGCGTTCACACCAACCGATTTGCCCTGGCCGGTTGCACCCGCCATCAACAGGTGCGGCATGGTGGTGAGGTCGACAATGAAATTTTCGTTGTCTATCTTTTTACCAATGGCTATTGGCAAACTGTAATTATTATGCTGAAACTTATCAGATGCAAGCAGCGTGCGCATGCTCACGATTGTTTTCTTTACGTTAGGTACTTCGATACCTATCGTTCCTTTTCCGGGAATAGGTGCGATGATGCGTATTCCGAGCGCGGCTAGACTAAGCGCTATATCGTCTTCAAGATTTTTAATTCTTGAGATGCGCACCCCTGCTGCAGGCACTATTTCATACAGGGTTACAGTTGGTCCTACAGTAGCGCTGATTTTTTGAATATTAATATCATAGTTTCTCAGGGTAGCGATAATCTGGTTTTTATTTGCTTCCAGCTCATTTGGATCCTGGATGATTCTTTCGCTGCCATGCGCTTCGAGCAGGTCGAGTGCTGGATACCGGTAGTCGCGCAGGTCGAGGGTGGGTTCGTAGGGCTCGGAATCAATTGGAACAACCGGTTCATCTGACTCTTCTTCCTCTTCCTGCGATTCGTTAATAACGAGTTCCGGCTCAGGAACATTCTTTTTTGATTTCTTTGATTCAGGCAGCGCCGGTTCAGCTTTCGGTTCATCCACTACGTTCATGCCCGCGGCAGTAATCGGATCAAGAGGCGGAAAATTTTCTTCTTCGGGTTCTTTTTCCACCAGTTTGAAATCGAGTGGCGCTTCTTCTTCTATTTGTTTTGGGGGAACGAGCCGGTTGCCCTCTTTTTTCAAACCATTTTTTTTCGGTTTCTCAATTAATTCTTCGACTATTGGCTGGTCGATGGGTATAAACTCTTTCTGTTTGTCTTTCTTCGGAAGTTTAAATGCAGGGTTGAAGCGCCAGATAATGTATGCCAACCCCACTCCGAATAACAACGCCGCGGTGCCGAAAGTGCCGAGAAAGCTGTGCAGCCAACCCACGCACATATTTCCAAAAGCGCCGCCCCATGGAAATGCGCCGTTCTGGCCTATGAACGCGAGCAGTACGCTGAAATAAACTACTCCGGCGATCACATAGCGCAGATGGCGTTTGAAAGAAAAAACTTTCCTTCCCGTAAAAATATTTGCGCCGCCGGTAAAAAGTAAAATGCAGAACAGGTATGATGGCAGTCCGAATCCATTGTAAAAAAACTGGTGCGAAACCCAGGCGCCAAACATGCCGAGGATGTTGGCGATCTTCGAATTCTCGCCGGGAAAAAATAAAGAGCCGTTTCTTACAGCGCTCTGATCTTCTTCCCATGTAAAAAGATATGAAGTGAAACTGGTGAATAGAAAAACGCAGGCGAGCAGCAGAAGTACCCCGACAATTTTGTGGGTACGTTCATCCTTAACAAGTTCCTTTACGCTTACCCTTTCTTCTTTTTCAGGTTTTAACGTTCCCGGATAGGATTTCTGGCTTTTGGAAGATTTTATTCGGTTCGCCATGGCCTCAAAGATACGGCGATTGCAAGAGCTATCCATCCTGCGATAAAAAACAATCCGCCGAATGGAGTGATAATACCGATGCCCCTTAAACCCGCAGTTTCCGTAGCTTTTAAAAGTGTTAACAGGTAGAGTGATCCGGAGAATAAAGCAATACCGAGAATAAAAGCAATACCCGCGAATTTTACCCAGCCTTTCCGGTACCGCTCATAAAGAATACCGGCAGCAAATAATGCCAGCGAATGATAAAAATGATAACGTACACCCGTTTCAAAGGTAGAAATGGTGTCGGGCGGAACAATTTGTTTCAAACCATGTGCACCGAATGCTCCCAGTATCACGGCAAGTGCGGCAAGTAAAGCTGCGGTAATCAAAAATCCTCTATGCATGCAGTATCGTTTGAATAAATTCGTTTGCAGAAATGCTGTTCTCGTTATCAATAATCACGTCAGCCTGTTCATAATACATGCGGCGCTCATTCAGCTTCCGCACAATGTACGACCGCATGTCGTCGTCACTGATATTTTTTATGAGTGGTCTTGTTGCCTTTTCCTTCATCAGTCTTGAAAGTAATATTTCAACATGTGTATTCAACCACACCACTACTCCGTATTTTTTCATCCGCTCGATGTTATTGAAAAAACAGGGCGTTCCGCCACCGCACGACAATACCATCGATGCGTTCTCATCAATCAGCGATTCAAGCACTTCACGTTCTTTTACGCGGAATGCTTCTTCACCCGACTGGGCGAATATTTCGCTTACTGTTTTACCTTCTCTTCCTGATATCACTTCGTCGAGATCATAAAAAGGAATTTTCATCTGTGCGGCGAGTTGCCTGGCCCAGTGCGTTTTTCCTGATCCCATAAAACCTATCAGAAATATTCTCATCACTTAAATGCATTTATACCGGTGATGTCCATCCCGGTAATCAGGAGATGCACATCATGCGTTCCTTCGTAGGTGATCACACTTTCGAGGTTCATCATATGGCGCATCACGGAATATTCTCCTGTAATGCCCATTGCACCTAATATCTGTCTTGCTTCGCGGGTAATATTCGCGGCGATCTCACACCCGTTCCGCTTGGCCATCGACACCTGCGGCGGTGTGGCTTTTCCTTCATTCATCAATACACCGATACGCCAGTTGAGCAATTGTGCTTTGGTGATTTCGGTGATCATCTCGGCTAGTTTCTTTTGCTGCAATTGAAAACCTGCGATTGGTTTATCAAACTGCTGCCTTTCCTTACTGTATCGCAAAGCAGTGTCGTAGCAATCCATTGCTGCACCAATAGTGCCCCATGCAATGCCATAACGCGCTTTTGTAAGACAGCTCAACGGCGCTTTCAGGCCCTTTGCTTTGGGAAAAATATTTTCTTTTGGAACTTTTACATTGTCGAAAACGAGCTCACCGGTTGCGCTGGCGCGCAGGCTCCATTTGTTATGCGTAAGCGGGGTGGTAAATCCTTCCATGCCGCGTTCCACAACAAGACCCCTTACTTCGCCTTCTTCATCTTTCGCCCATACCACCGCTACCTGCGCGAAAGGTGCATTGCTGATCCACATCTTCGCGCCGTTCAAAACAACATGGTCGCCGTTGTCTTTGAAGTTGGTGGTCATGCTTCCGGGATCGGAGCCGTGATTAGGCTCTGTAAGGCCAAAACAGCCCAGGTATTCGCCCGTCGCGAGCCTGGGCAGATATTTCATGCGCTGTTCTTCGCTGCCGTATTCGTAAATAGGGAACATTACAAGCGATCCCTGTACAGAAGCCGTGGATCGGATACCACTGTCACCTCGTTCGAGTTCCTGCATCATCAACCCGTATGCAATGTAATCAAGACCACCGCCACCATATTTTGTGGGGATGGTAGGACCATAACAGCCGAGTTCGCCCAACTGTTTAACTACCTGCTGTGGAAATTCGGCTTTCTGCGCATAGTCCTCAATGATAGGAGATATTTCTTTCTTAACGTAGGCACGCACGGCGTCTCTCACCAGCTTCTGCTCATCCGTAAATAATTCATCTGTCAGATAGTAATCAGGCGCGGTAAAAAGATCGCTACGTACAGCCATGCGTACAAAAGTACGGATATCTTATAACGCTACATTCCGTTTGTAGAAACTGATAATGTTCCAGGCGGTGCCATCACTTTTTACGGTCATAGCGCCTCTTGCAGGAATTATCGCTTCGTCACTCGCGGAAATTCCGATCACCTGCGTCGTGTATTTCGTCATCATGTTTTTGATAACGATAACCCGTCCGGGCCAGCTTGCAGCAGCAGGAAGTGTGCAGGATGAATTATTATAAGGATTGTTTACGTAGTGCGTTTCTATTCCATCTGCAATATTATAGGTCGGTCCGGTTTGAGTAAATGTTCTGAACTCCGCACCGATTTTCGAAACTTTGAACTGACCACCTACCCAGAGGCACCTGTATGTTCCTCCTGAAGGGAAATTGGTAGCAGCAATCACAGTAGCATTGTTGTCCGACCGCGTGAACGTGATAGGAAATTTCGGTGTGAGGTATTCAACAATGAAATTTTCCCCGTCTCTTGCCAGGTCGCCGGCATCTATTTTATAAGTTTTCGCCTGCGTTGCTTCAATTCTCAACACACCGATATTCGGCGGCAATGTAACAGGGTTCGCAGTTGTTGAAGAAGTAACCGACATGAACGTGCTCTTGAACGGTACCGAACGAATTACGCCGTTAATGCGGTACATCATCGCCTGTATCGTTGGAAATTCTCCCGTCTGGCTGATCAGGTCGTGGGTTTTATTTACAAGAAAATTTGTTGGCGTGTATTTGTTAGTTAGTATAAGAAGTTTATTAGGAGTGATTGATTGCATCGCAGAATTACCTCCCACAACAACGTTTGGATATGGACCTGTCCAGATAGGTGTTCCCTCAATAACAGTATTTACTCCCATTCGTCCGGATACAAACATCGTTTCAGTTAACATCATCAACCCTATGAACTTATTACCAACGCAGCTTACCGGATCAAGATCAATGCCCTGCCGAACACCGAAATTTTCGAAGCCGCCGCCAATGAAAGTGTTATGTTCCGCAAACGCAGCCTTTATACCTATTTCAAGTCCTTCGAAACCTATATCGTGAAACACATGGCCATTCATCGCACTTGTTGAATTGCTGGTGCTTTCTTTTGCGAACACTATACCAAACCATCCGCCCTTTCCATACGTAACATTGGGTGTTCCCCTTCCCAGCTGACCACCATACCAGTAGCTTCTGTTTGTCCAGTTACCCGAACCGCTTGAAGTGCCTTTCGTGGAAATTCTGATCTGCATATAGTTACTATGAATGGCACGGAAATAAATTTTATTGTATTGTGAACCATTCGCGGTACCACCGCTCTGATCACCTGACTGTTCGATACCGTACTTGAAATTTTTTATTTCGTTTACGTGGATGTATGAGTTATACAGATTTTTAAGATAGACACCTGTACCGGTATAAGCCGCGAAGCCAGCTTCTGTTGTTGCACCGGAATTGCCTCCGATAATGCTTCCATAGCATTTGAATTCCTGGTTCATTCCCGATATGATAAATCCGAACCCTTTTCCGAAATAGATGTCTCCGTAAATGAGGAAGTTCACCTTTTTCGTGGGCCCGGTGGGCATTTCAATGTTACTGTTTACATAATACTGGCCGGCTGGCACCAACAATACTTCATCCTTCTTGGCGGCTGCAATAGCTGCCTTGAAAGCCGCACTGTTTTCGGTACCGGATGTACCGTTATAGTCACCTTTCATACCGAACCACCTCGTGTCGAGGGGGCCGGAGTATTGGCGCTTAAAACGTCGTGTACCGTTTACTATAACGGTACCATTGTTATCTGCGCTGGTAACATCTTTTGAGTCGTAATAAAATACACCTTCTTTACCTTGATCATTTACGAAGTAAGTGGTCGTTGTAGAGACCGAAGTCGAGGTACGAAGTGTTGCAATTGAAATAGTTGTCTGTGAAAATGCGGATACTGAAAAAACGGTAAACGCGATCAGAGTAAAAAGTTTCATACACGTCAGGATTTAAGGGATCAACACAATAACAAAAACTGAACCAAACAGCCTTTGTTATATTAATTATTTCACCTTAGCATAACGGTCAAGAAACACTTTCATTTCTTCGTGATATTTCCGTGCTGAGAGTCTTGCGGCTGATGCAAAATTTTCTCCTTGCGATGAAAAGATCACCGCCCTGCTCGCATTAACGAGTAGGCCGCAATCGCTGTTCATTCCGCTGGCAGATATCTCGGAAAGACTGCCGCCCTGGGCTCCAACGCCCGGAACAAGGAAGAAATGGTCAGGATACGCCATCCTGATGTTTCTCACCATTTCATGCTTAGTGGCACCGATAACGAACATCAACTTGTCGGGATTGCCCCAGCCGGACGTTTTTTTGAGAACCTTTTCGAATAAATAAGTGTTTTCCGATACTATCATCTCAAAATCAGCGGATCCCGGGTTCGACGTAAGTCCGAGAACAATCGTCCATTTCCCTTCATAATCGAGGAATGGACTGATGCTGTCTTCGCCCATGTAAGGAGCCACGGTGATAGCGTCGAAGTTCATAGTTTCGAAAAATGCCTTCGCATATTGCGCCGATGTGTTGCCGATATCGCCTCTTTTGGCATCGGCTATAGTAAAGTGTGAGGAAGGAATATAACTGATTGTTTTCTCGAGGCTTTGCCAGCCTTTTACGCCCTGCGACTCGTAAAAAGCAGTATTTATTTTATAGCCGACACAATGGTCGAGAGTGGCATCTATAATCTGTTTGTTGAACTCAAATTGAGCATCATCAAGTCTTAGAAGATGGCGGGGAAGTTTTTCGATATCGGAATCGAGACCCACACAGAGGTAGGTTTTCTTTTTCCTGATATGTTCAACCAGTTCGTGTCTCGTCATGCCGGTATTTTGTCGGGGCTAACGTCGGCGTTGCGTTTGGAAATGTTCCGCGCGGCAACTCCGGCGAAGGAAAGAAAGGCGTTTTTAGAAAGCTCATCGTCACCCACCATGGCTGGTACGCCGCTATCACCGCCTTCACGGATCGTTTGTACAAGTGGGATTTCGCCCAGAAATGGTATTTCGTATTCTTCGGCCAACTTTTTACCTCCCTGTTTTCCAAAGATATAATGCCGGTTGTGCATATCGTTCCCGGCCCCTGGCGCCACGAAATAGCTCATATTTTCTACCAGGCCAATGATCGGAACCTTTATTTGCGACTGCCCGAACATGGCGATGGCTTTTTTCGCGTCGGCGAGTGCAACTTCCTGGGGAGTGGTCACCACAACGATACCTGTAACCGGTACTGTTTGTAATAATGTGAGGTGGATATCACCGGTGCCGGGAGGCATGTCGACAACAAGGTAATCGAGTTCGTCCCAATGCACATCTGTTACAAACTGCCTGATGGCGCTGCTGGCCATTGGTCCGCGCCATACGACCGCATTTTTATCATCAACGAGTAAGCCGATGCTCATCAGTTTGATCCCGTATTTCTCGATCGGCACTATCATTCCCTTATCGCCTTTGCCCGGGATCATCATGGGCCGTTCGCCGCGAACGCCGAACATAATGGGAACGCTGGGTCCGTAGATGTCGGCATCCATCAGTCCCACCTTAGCGCCATCTTTTGCAAATGCGAGCGCGAGGTTTGCTGCAACAGTGCTTTTACCGACTCCGCCTTTGCCGCTCACCACGGCGATGATGTTGCGTACTTTCGGGAGTACTGTATGTGGATCCTGCCGGTGGCTGGTTGTATTGGCGGTGAAGTTTACCGTAACCTGCGCTTCTTTATCCACGAGAAGTTTTACTGCATTTATGCAGGCGTTTTTGATATGGTCTTTCAACGGACAGGCGGGCGTAGTGAGCACGACAGTGAACGACACATGCCTGCCGTCTATCCGGATATCTTTAACCATGTTGAGTGTAACTATATCCTTACCGAGGTCCGGTTCCTGCACATTTCCTAACGCTTCAAGTACTTTCTGCTCCGTCATATTATTTTTAAAATCGATTAATTTTCAGGGCACAAAATTAGTCTATTTGCATGGTGTCACCACACTTGTTAAAATTTGTGGTGCCCTAACCCTATTAAACAAAAAAACGTAGGTTTGAACAAGATGAAAAGAGTTATACCCGGACTGGTATTGTTGTGTGTGTTATCTCCCCTTTTTTCGAGGGCCCAGTTTGAAAAGCTCAAAGATTCTGTGGTGCAGTTTTATGGCGTGGTGATGACGGCCGACAGCCTCGAAGGCCTGCCCGCGGTAAGTATCATGGTAAAAGGCGAAAACCGGGGAACCTTATCAAATGACGAGGGCGTGTTTTCAATTGTCGTAGACAAGGGCGCCCAGGTAGAGTTCACCTCGATTGGTTTTAAGCCCAAGCTGGTTACTATTCCGCGCGATTTAGAAGGTAACCAGTTTAGTATGATTCAGCTAATGATTACGGATACGCAGTATCTTCCCGCGACGATCATCCGGCCGCGACCTACACGCGAGCAGTTTGAAAGGGATTTCATGAATACGGATATTCCCGCTGACCAGTATGAAATAGCCCGGCAGAATACTGAAGAAACAAAACGACGCATTCTTGAAAAAGCGCTCCCGCGCGATGGAAGTGAGGCGTCTAATTATAACCTCCGGAATGTGGCTGCACGGCAGTATTATTATGGTCAGGCCCCTCCGCAGAATATTTTTAATCCCTTTGCGTGGAATGAGTTTATAAAGGCGTGGAAAAGAGGGGATTTCAAGAAGAAGAAATAGTGCCTGCGGCGCGTGTGTTTGAGAACAAAGACAGTTGTTCTCCGGAGTCGCCTACGAGTGCCGAAGGCAATCGTCAGCGGCGGAGGAGAACACTGAGTGCAGTTCAAAACACAAAAAATTTAAAAAACCAATGTTACAAAAGATCGCTGTAATCGGCGCAGGAACCATGGGCAACGGCATCGCCCACACATTCGCGCAGGCCGGCTTTACCGTGCACCTCGCCGACGTTAACCCCGCACAGCTCGACAAAGCCCTGCAAACCATTTCAAAAAACTTCGACAGGCAAATTTCAAAAAACGCCACAACAGAAGAAACGAAGTTAAAAGCACTAAGCAATATCAAAACATTCAATTCAATTTCAGCCGGCATAAAAGGCGTTCAACTGGTAGTAGAAGCCGCCACCGAAAACACTGAATTGAAATTAAAAATTTTCAGAGAGCTCGACTCCCACGCCGACAACGATTGTATACTCGCCACCAATACCTCTTCTATTTCGATCACAAAAATCGCATCGGTAACAAAACGGCCGCAACATGTAATCGGCATGCACTTCATGAACCCCGTGCCCGTGATGAAACTTGTAGAGATCATCAACGGATATGGAACCGGTAAACAAGTTACCGACAGCATTGTTGAACTGTCGAAGCAGTTAGGCAAAACACCATGCGTTGTGAACGACTATCCCGGCTTTATTTCCAACCGCATACTGATGCCGATGATCAATGAAGCGATTTACAGTCTTTACGAAGGAGTGGCTGGCGTGGAAGAAATAGACACGATCATGAAACTCGGAATGGCACACCCGATGGGACCGCTGCAACTCGCCGATTTTATCGGGTTGGATGTTTGCCATGCTATCCTTAACGTTTTGCATGAGGGCCTCGGAAAAACGCATTATGTTCCGTGTCCCTTGCTGACAAATATGGTCGCCGCAGGGCAGTTAGGAGTGAAGACGGGTAAGGGATTTTACAGTTATTCGTGAATCGTCAATCGTCAATCGTGAGTCGTGAATAAATCATTCGGGGATTATTATTAATATCCTTCCTGATAATTGTTTCCGAAAAACCTTGCTTCAAAAAAATATCCCTGGTTTCATCCGGGAAACGATCGCTTATTTCAACAAAAATTTTTTCTCCCTTATTTTTTGCAAGGCCCGCCAACGTTTTATAAAATATCAAAGGATCATTATCAGGCACAAATAAAGCGAGGTGTGGTTCAAAGCGAGCTACGTTGTCATGCATCGTATTCTTATCTTCTTCAGGAACGTAAGGAGGATTGCTGACAATGACGTCAAACTCACGTAATTCTTTCCATTTGTTATCATCCAGGATATTCATTTGAATGAACGTAATGTCTGCATTATTCTGAAGTGCATTTTTTTTCGCTACCGCCAGCGCTTTTTCGCTAATATCGATTGCATATACGTTCAAGTGTGGCAATTTTTTCTTAAGCGCAATAGCAATACATCCACTGCCTGTGCCGACATCAAGCAGCGACAGATTTTTTGTTTCGGATTTTACTTCTTCAATTACCCATTCCACAAGCTCTTCTGTTTCGGGACGCGGTATCAGAACGTTCTCATCAACATACAACTTCATTCCTGCAAACCACGTTTCATTTAAAACATATTGTACGGGCTTGCTCGTCAACAATTCCGAAGTATATTTTTCGAGTAGTTCCTGATCGCTGCCCGATATTTTTTCATTAAGACCCGCGAGGCGGTCTACGCGGCTTTTCCCGGTGATTTTTTCCATTATAAGGTCTGCGATATGCATGGCCTCACCAGGATCGTAGATTTTTTTCAGCTGCCGGATAAGATGCTGGTTCGCTTCATGCCTTGTCATGCAGACAAACATAATTGATTTTGGTTTCATACATTTGAAAGCAACCGTTTGTATTGGACATTCATGAATCATATATGCATCGTTGTCTCGACCTTGCGCTACAGGCCGCAGGCAATGTCGCTCCAAATCCTATGGTCGGAGCGGTGCTGGTGCATGGAGGTCGTATTATTGGTGAGGGTTACCACTGCGTATTTGGTGGCCCACACGCTGAGGTAAATTGTATAAATTCAGTTTTGGAAAGCGATCGTCATCTTATCCGGGCTTCATCATTGTATGTTTCGCTTGAACCCTGCGCGCATTATGGCAAAACGCCGCCATGCGCCGACCTGATAATTAAGTATCAAATTAAAAAAGTGATCATTGGCTGTCGCGATCCCTTTCCGGAAGTAAATGGAAAAGGAATAGAAAAATTGCGTGCAGCGGGAGTAGATGTTACTGTAGGGGTTCTCGAACAGGAATGCAGGAACATCAATAAACGGTTTTTTACTTTTCACACAAAACATCGCCCGTACATTATTTTGAAATGGGCCGAAACTGCAGATAAGAAAATAGGAAACGCCGGTGATAACCGGTTACTGATCACGAACGAAATCACCAACCGCACAGTTCATAAGTGGAGAAGCGAAGAAGCAACTGTGATGGCAGGAACCAATACCGTGATGCTCGATGATCCACAGCTCACCAACAGATTATGGCACGGTCATCAGCCGGTGCGTGTGGTTATTGATATGGACCTTCGCCTCCCGACGTCGCTTAGAGTTTTTGATGGTTCTGTGCGTACCATCGTATTTAACGCTTTAAAACATGAGGAGAACGATAGTCTGCTCTTTTACCAGGTTACACGCGATGTAAACCTTGTGCATCAAATTATTCACGGGCTGTATCAATTGAAGATTTTAAGTGTGATGATTGAAGGCGGCGCCCGTTTAATTCAGTCTTTTATTGACGATGGAATGTGGGATGAAGTCCGTATTCTTACCAATACAAAGCTTGTGTATGGCGAAGGTGGAATTTTATCTCCGATACTCGAAGATGCGAAATTGCACAATGAATTTTTGATTGATGATGATCTCGTCAGAATTTATCACCCGCGGTAAACTCACGCCTCACGATTCACGATTCACGCCTATTGCACTCCCGTTTTATCTACCATCAACACTGTCCTTGCGCCAAGTTCTCTCGCCACGCGCATTACAGCGACCACTTCATCAACGGGCACCATTTTATCTGCATTGATAGCCACTGTAGCATTCACAGAATCTTTCATAATCAGTGGCTCGAGCGAGCTTCGGAGATTTTCGAGCGGAACCTGTTTCCCGTTGATGATGAAATGTTTTTTAAGATCAATATTCACCACCACATTCTGCTTGGTTTTTGTATCGCCCTTTGCTTTTGGATTAGACAGCTTGATCACGTTCGGATTCGCGAGCGTGGAGGCGATCAGGAAGAACATCAACAGTATGAACAGGATATCGTTCAGCGGGCCTGTGTGCACTTCTGCATGGGATCGGAATTTTTTCCTGATGTTCATTGTTCAGATGTTTAACGTGTGGGTTCCTGGAGGATGTCTACAAATTCTGCACTGGCCACTTCCATCCTGTTTCCGGTTTTGTCTATCTGAGTATTCAGGTAATTATATGCGATGTAGGCGAGGAGACCGATGATAAGACCGACTGCCGAGGAAATAAGTTTTGTGTAAATACCATCGGCCATCGATTGAATTGTGAATTCACCGGTTGATGCAAGCCTGAAAAACAACTGGAACATCCCGATGATGGTTCCGAGAAATCCGAACATCGGCGCGATACCTGCTATGAGTGAAAGAATATTCAGGTTTCGTTCCATTTTATACATCTCAAGCCTGCCGACATTCTCCATACTTTTCTCGATGGCATCAATTGGTTTGCCGATGCGCTGAATACCCTTATCGATGATCCGCGCAACCGGGTTGTTCGTATTTTTTGCCATCGACCTCGCAGCGGTAACGTTACCAGAAACGATATTGTCGCGGATAATATTCATAAAATTATCCTCGATCTTGGAAGCCTTGCGGATGTACAACAGTCTCTCTATAAATACAAAAATCGCCACCACGAGGAGAAGCGCCAGCGGAATCATTAACACGCCGCCTTTTGAAAGGAGGTCCATGATGCTGATCTGTTGCGCGGGTTCGGTATTTACTGTCTGACTTAACGCGGCTGTTGAATCAACAACCTGAAGAAAGAACCAATTCATTTAACGGGCTATTTTTTTGAAAGTGTAAAGATTATAAAAAAATCTTGGGAAAATTGTTAATATATTTCATATATTTAAGAACATCACATCTGTTAGATCCAATGAAGAAAGCCATCATTACAGGATTCATTACCGGGGTGATCATTTCAGGAATAATGATCGGTGGCACATACCTGCGTCGCTTTCTTCCGCACACGTTCACAGCCAACCTGCTTTTCATCACATTTTTCTTCGGCAGCATCGTTTCAATTTTATGGCTCTCGCTGAATTACTATTGCAAAAATTCAGTGGTAAGAATGAAATCACTGAGCGTAACGGGCATCATTTCGAGCGTGATCGCCGCGTTGCTCGTTAGCCTTCACAGTTTCATGTACAGCCGCTTCAACGATCCTGGCTACATCGACGAAATCCTACAGTTCTCAAAACAGAAATGGCAAAAGACTAACGCCGCCGCAGAATCATTCATCGGCAACTGGACGTGGCTCGCTCCGAACTTTGTTTGGAATAATTTCCGCGACCTCGTTATTCTTCTTGTCATCACTACCCTTTTCATCGTGGTGATCTATTATCTCCGCAACAAGAACCGGATCCCTTATTCACGTAAGAAAGAAAACCACGAGTTAATCTACTAAGCTTTTATTGTTCCGCTCTGCTTAACCATCATAGCCTGGATTTGCTTCATCGTATGTTCCATGCCATCAGGACTTCCATCCAGGAATATCACGTTACCTTTCCCGTACTCCGCGAAGTTCTTGATTGCTTCGGTCCACATGCTGAACAAAATTACATTCGTATCGAGGTTCGCCTGTTTCATCTGCTCCGCAGCTTCCGTCATACCTCTTGCCACTTCCTGCCTGAACAGCGCAACACCCTGACCTCTTAAACGAGCGGCCTCACGTTCGGCCTCCGCAGCGATCTTGATTGAATTACCATCGGCTTCGGCTGCCTTTGTTTTAGTAATGAGCAACGCCTGGCCCTCGTTTTCCGCAGCGGCCTTCAGGTTGTTACTGGCAACCACCCTGCTCATTGATTCAATGATTGCTTTGTCGAATGTAATATCGTTGATCTGCAGGTCAAGAAGATGATACCCCCAGTCTTCGAGCAACGTGTCGATCTGTTCCTTTACATATTCAACTATTTCTCTCCTGAGGGCGAGTATTTCGGCCTGGCGTTTGGTAGCCACGAACGACCGCACTGTGCCTTCAATGGTGCGCGTAAGCGCCTGCATCAGTTCGCGCTCATTGATAAATTTGAACGCCACTTTTTTTATCGTGTCTTCATTCGCGTTCTGTACGGCAAACAAAAGCATGTTCTTGAAATACACGTTTGCCTGGTCGGCAGTAACGGCCTGGAACTCTATTTCAATTGAGCGGTTCTGAATACTGATCCGTTTGTATATCTGTTCGATGAAGGGAATGATGAGTCGTAATCCCGGCAATAGAACACGCTGGTATCTTCCGAAGATGGTGATTACGCCAACAGTGCCCTGGTTAATTGTTTTCAAACCCGCGAAAAGTATAATCACGAGAAGGATAATCCACCAATAATCTGCAATCCAATTCATGGCAGTAGTTTTGATGAAAGTACTATTAACTTTGATATCTTACAACTGGAGAGTTTTACATGGAAAATAGTTTTTACGACCTGGTCATCATCGGTGGTGGTCCGATTGGAATCGCCTGTGGATTGGAGGCACAAAAAGCGGGAATTAAATTTGCGATCGTCGAAAAGGGCTGCATTGTCAATTCGCTGTACAACTATCCTTTGAACATGACTTTCTTCTCCACGTCAGAGAAACTGGAAATCGGCAATATCCCGTTTGTGTCCAACAACGTCAAACCCACACGGCCCGAAGCGCTCGAATATTACCGGCGTGTGGCAGTATCCAATCACCTTCCTATTCACCTCGACGAAAAAGTTTTTCATTTTACCCCACTGAATGGAGGATATGAAGTGCATACGTCGAAAAATATTTACTCCTGTAAGTATGTGATCATCGCCACCGGCTTCTACGACATCCCCGTGCTGATGGAAATTCCCGGCGAGGATCTGAAAAAAGTAACACACTATTATAAGGACCCGCACTTCTACGCGATGCACAAGGTGCTTGTAGTGGGAGCAAATAATTCGGCTGTTGACGCTGCGCTTGAAACTTTCCGCAAAGGCGCTGAGGTAACACTCGTGACAAGAGGTGAGGGCATCGGCAAGCGTGTAAAATACTGGGTGCGACCCGATATAGAAAACAGGATTAAAGAAGGAAGCATTAAAGCATATTTTAATTCATGCGTTACCGAAATCCGCGAGAAAGAAGTTGATATTTCCACGCCCGACGGAAAAATAACTTTAGCGAACGACTATGTAATCGCGGCTACAGGTTATAAACCTGATTTTAATTTTCTTTCAGGTTCAGGCATTGAATTATCTGGCGATGAGTTAAGGCAGCCTACTTATAATCCGGAAACGATGGAATCAAACCTTCCGAATGTGTTTCTTGCAGGAGTGGTATGCGGCGGAATGAATACTCATGTGTGGTTTATCGAGAACTCGAGGGAGCATGCGGTTAAAATTGTCGATTCAATCCTGAGTAAAGAACACAGGTAATTCAAAAAACTCTCTGTTAATTTTTTTTTTTTTTTTTTTTTTTTTTTTTTTTTTTTTTTTTTTTTTTAGGCCGGCCGTCAGGCCAGGAAAATCAACTTTTCTCTTCCCATATTTTAACCAGTTCCACGCACATATCCACGCTCTTCTCCAGGTCCTGCACACTCACATACTCATGCTTCCCGTGATACGCCATCTCGCCTGTAAAAAGATTCGGACACGGCAAACCCATAAACGACAACCGTGATCCGTCAGTACCACCACGTGCGCTGCTGCGCCTTACCGTCATACCCGCGCGCCCGATCGCCTCGGCTGCATATTCCGACACCTGCGGATGCTGGTCGAGAATTTCTTTCATATTCCTGTACTGCTCATGAATGGTGAACGTTGCAGTAGCGCCTGCATAGCGCGAAACAGTTTCATTGAGCCGGTCGCGCATAAAGTTTTCGTACTGGGCAAGCTTGTGTGTATGAAAATCGCGAACGATGAGGTCCACACTCGCGTGCTCAACAGTACCAATCAATTTTACAGGATGAAAAAAACCTTCCCGGTCAGCTGTACTTTCCGGTGAATAAGAATCTTTGGGCAGTGAGTCAATAAATTCCGCCACAATCTTTAACGCACTTGCCATTTTACCTTTTGCATATCCCGGATGCGCGCTTACGCCGTGTACCTCGATATGCACACTATCGGCCGAAAATGTTTCATCCTCAAGCGAACCTCTTTCTGCGCCATCGAGTGTGTACCCGAAGTCGGCGCCGAGTTTATTCATATCCACTTTATCAACTCCACGTCCAATTTCCTCATCCGGTGTAAAAAGAATTTTAATCGCTCCATGCCTTACTTCCGGATTTTCCCTGAGATAGTTGGCGAGGTCCATAATCACTGCGATGCCAGCTTTGTCGTCCGCACCGAGCAGCGTGGTGCCAGACGCTGTGATAATGTCTTCGCCGATTTTTTCCAGCAGGTAAGGATGTTCTTCTGTCGTGATAATTTGCGTGGGATCGTCGGGCAGAACGATGGGTTGTCCATCGTATTTTTCATGGACAATGGGTTTCACATTGGTTCCGGAACAATCGAACGAAGTATCCATGTGAGCGCAGAAACAGATTACGGGTACCTTTTTCGTTGTGTTCGAGGGGATGGTTGCATACACATATCCATACTCATCAAGTTGAGCGTCATCAATTTCTAACTCTTTCAATTCTTTTACCAACACCCGTGCAAGGTCGAGCTGCCTCCCGGTAGAAGGTTGCCTTTTCGACTCAGGATCGCTCTGGGTGTCGATTTGCACGTATTGCAAAAACCGCGAAGCCGCAGTATATTTATACAGGTCCCCCATCTATTAAGTACTTTTGCGAAAGATAAATATTCTATGTCATTAAACCGGCACAGCCCTGCCCTTATAGAACAAGGATGGATACGAGCCATAATCCTTGTGATAGTGTATACGGGTTTATCGTTGCTATGGGGATACTATGTCTGGTCGCCGGAATTATGGTTCACTGTTTCTTTTGTATTATCATTTCTCCTGGTTTTTCTTTTCAGAAAAGTTCTCGACAGGAGATCTTTTGAAAGCCTTGGCTTCAATCCCGCACACTTTTATCCCGATGCGGTGATCGGCTTCGCGATAGGCACTTTCCTTGTTTGCATTGGAGCGCTCGCTTTATACTACCTCAATTACCTACGCTGGCTCGACGTGGTGTATGAATCAAGCGATTTTTTTATCAGCCTCGCGGTACTTGCGATGATCGCATTTTCAGAAGAGCTGATATTTCGCGGATATGTGTTGCGTAATCTTATGAAATCGTTTGGCAAGTGGACGGCTTTAGTCATCAGCGCGGTACTATTTTCGATAGTTCATTATTCCAATCTTGGCATTCCGGCGCTTGGCCTTATCAACACATTGTTAGGAGGATTGGTATTAGGTATAACGTATATCGTGACTCGTTCGCTGTGGATGCCGATATTTTTGCACCTGAGCTGGAACTTCATCCAGGGACCGGTATTAGGATTCCGGGTTAGCGGGCTCACTTTTGAAAGCGTACTCTCGATAGAATCATCGGGGCCGGCATTGCTTACCGGTGGCGCATATGGGTTTGAAGGATCCGTTGTGTGCACCATCATCCTGGCGTTAGCGTTTGTTGCTGGCTGTTACCTCGAGTCGAGCAAAACTTATGAGTAGCGATTGAAAAAATCTCTTTAACTTTTATTATAAAACTAACGGTTTATGAAAAAAATCATAGTCGGCGCAATCGTCGGTGGAATTCTCATATTCATCTGGCAATTCCTTTCATGGACAATCCTCGATCTTCATCGTCCGGCAAACCAGTACACTCCAAAGCAAAATGAAATCATGACATTTTTGAACAGCCAGTTCTCAGAAGATGGCTCGTTTTTTTTGCCAACATACCCTCCTGATGCATCGAACGAAGTAATGCAACAGCATATGAAAGAAGCCGCAGGCAAACCATGGGCGGTGATCGCTTATCACAAAAACCTGGAATTGGGAATGGGTATGAATATTTTCAGGGGATTGGCGGTTGACATCATCCTTGCCGGTTTGCTATGCTGGATCATTTCGGGTTTCGCAAATCCGAGATTCGGTAACGTGTTTATTGCGAGCCTGCTGGTTGGGTTAATCGCGTTTCTCAATTTTCCCTATACCATTCATATCTGGTTCGAAACGTTCGACCTTACTGCAAGTCTTATAGATGCGCTGGTGGCGTGGGGTCTTGTTGGCTTATGGCTTGGCTGGTGGTATGGTAGAAAACAACCTCGCGCTGCGGTATAACAAGAGTGGTAAAAATATCGGGCATGATATAAGCGGCGTTGCTTACTGAATTGTATGCTACGTCGAAGAATTTCCAGGTTTCTCCTTTATCAACTGATTGACCCACGAGGTAGGTGGTGATCAACGCTTTGTTATTATCAATTGTGCCCTTGTGCGTTTTTTGAATTACGCACTGCCATTCGTTTGTGTTGTTAAGAAGCTGAACCAACCGCACCTGGTCGGGAGATTCATCGGAGTTGACTGCTTTCGCCCTCCTCAGGTATTCTTCAAAATTCTTTTTTCCGCCATAGTATTCTACAATGCCGGGATAAGAAAGTTCAGTGTATAAACTTAGATTATTGGTACGGAAAGAATTGAGAAGACTGTCGGCAAATAACAATGCCCGCCTGGAAGCGAATGACGAGTCGGATTGCGCAATAGCGCTTCCGAATGAAAAAATTACCGCGGTAAGGATTACCAGGTTTTTCATGGTCTTCATAGGTTCATTAGTACGGGTAAGATAGAAACTTATCAGCCGTAACTCAAACGCATCAAATGCTATTTTTTATTGTGCCGAGGAGATAATTTTTTTATTTTTAACCCTTGACCCTGAATACAATATCATCATGAAAGTAACATTGTCCCTGTTCATCTTTATCGCAGCTTTTATAACGGCCTGTGGCCAACCCGTTAGCGTTCAGGATGCCCCGGCGAGCGGACCAACGCCAGCCGATGCACCCATTGCACCCGCCGCCGAAAGAATTGACACCTATCTCCCACTTCTGAAAAATAAACGCGTGGCCGTTTTTGCCAACAACACCTCGATGGTAAACGATGTACATCTTGTCGATACGCTGTCGCGACTGGGAGTAGACATTAAAAAAATCTTTGCGCCTGAGCATGGTTTCAGGGGCACCGCGGATGCCGGCGAAAAAGTAGGGAACTCAAAAGATCCTGCGACAGGTATTACCATCGTTTCCCTATATGGCAGTAAAAGAAAACCCGGTGCCGCCGAACTGACAGATGTAGACGTGATATTGTTCGACATACAGGATGTTGGCGTGAGATTCTATACTTATATTTCGTCACTTGAATATTTGGCAGAAGCCTGCATGGAGCATAATAAACAGCTTATCGTTCTCGACAGGCCCAATCCAAATGGTTTTTATGTAGATGGCCCGGTGCGGCAGGATGGATTTAAGTCTTTTTTGGGCATGCAGAAAATTCCTGTTGTTTATGGTATGACGATCGGCGAATATGCGATGATGCTTAAAGGAGAAAAATGGATAGACTCTGCGATCAGAAAAAAATCCACAAACGATCTCGACCTTAAAGTAATTCCCTGCGGCAACTATACTCACTCATCAAAATATATTCTTCCCGTAAAGCCGTCTCCGAATTTGCCGGATATGGCCTCTATTTATTTGTATCCTTCCACATGTTTTTTCGAAGGTACCGTGATGAGTGAGGGCCGCGCGACAGAAAGACCGTTTCAATTGATAGGGCACCCAAAACTTCCCGATACGCTTTTCAGTTTTACTCCTCGTGCCCGCGAAGGAGCAATGAACACGAAATTGCTGAACCAGCTTTGCTACGGCTGGGATTTGGGAGGAAGCAATGAAGAGGTGTTGAAAAAAATAAATAGCAGGCTCCAGTTTAAATGGATGCGCGAAGCATACCGGTTGTTCCTAGGAAAAGACACCTTCTTCCTGAACAAAGGAAAAAATTTTGACAGGCTCGCCGGAAACAGTGAATTGCGTCCGCAGATAGTAAAAGGTTTAAGCGATGATGAGATAAGGAAATCGTGGAAACCGGAACTGGACAAATTCAAAGCGATCCGCAAGAAGTACCTTCTCTATAAAGATTTTGAATGATGAAGCCGCGAATTGTATTCATGGGTACGCCAGAATTTGCCGTGGCCTCTCTCGATGCGCTTGTTAAAGCGGGACATAACATTGTTGGCGTGATCACCGCTCCCGATAAACCGGCAGGCAGGGGCATGAAGATGAATACGAGTGCGGTAAAAAAGTATGCGGCAGAACATTCACTTCATGTGCTTCAGCCGGAGAAATTAAAGAATCCCGAATTTTTGGAACAATTAAGAGAACTGGGAGCCGACCTGCAGATCGTGGTAGCCTTCCGCATGTTGCCAGAAGTGGTGTGGAGCATGCCACCGATGGGAACAGTAAATGTTCATGCATCGTTGCTTCCTGCATATCGTGGCGCCGCGCCGATTAACTGGGCGATTATTAATGGGGAAACAGAAACCGGCGTTACTACTTTTAAACTCACTCATGAAATAGATACGGGCAATATTCTTTTACAGGAGAAAGTTCAGATAGCTGAAGATGATTCGGCTGGTGATCTTCATGATAAACTGAAAGAAGCCGGGGCGCGATTGCTGTTAGAAACAGTGTCGGGGTTAGCCGATGGCAGCATTAAAGAACGTCCGCAACAGGGTACCTCCGCAACGCACGCACCAAAACTTTCTACAGAAACGGCACGGATCAATTGGAGTGACAGGGCGGTGAAAATTCATAACCTCATCAGGGGTCTCTCGCCCTATCCGGGCGCCTTTACTTCGCTGAGAGGCAATGTGTTTAAAATTTATAAATCAGCTTATACAAACGAATCAACCGGCTCCCAACCCGGTGAGTTTGAAACAGATAACAGAAAATACCTGCGATTTTCCGCATCTGACGGTTATATCTATGCGAAAGAAATTCAGATGGAAGGTAAAAAGCGTATGAGCATTGAGGAATTTCTCCGGGGCTTCAGGTAAAGCTTTCACATTTTGTCGTTTTTTTCGTATATTCCATTTTACGATTTTGACGGAATCAAAACCTAAATTGCTCTGCATATGAAAAAAGTGGCCGACGTTATCGCCCGCAAAGGGAAAAATGTTACTAACGTACAACCAGACACCACCGTACTTGAAGCCCTGAAGATTATGGCCGACCAGAATATTGGTTCCGTGCTGATCCTCGAAAATGGAGAATACAGGGGAATTATGACTGAAAGAGATTACTCGCGCAAGGTTATCCTTAACGGTAAATCATCTACCGATACGAGGGTTTCAGAAATTATGTCTTCCGATTTTCCGCGCGTTACTCCTTCCGATTCGATTGACTACTGCATGCAGCTGATGTCGGATAAAAATATCCGTTATCTGCCTGTTTTTGAAGGTGACAAGCTCAGTGGGATTTTATCTATCAATGATGTGGTGAAGGAAACGATTATGGCGCAACAGGAAACAATTTCACAACTGAAAGATTACCTGCACCAGAGTTTATGACCGTAATAATCACTGAGAGTGTCTGTCATCCCGAGCCCAGCGATCGACGTATTGTCTGTCATCCCGAGCATAGCGAGGGATCGACGGAGAAGGTTTGTCCGCAGATCCCTCACACCGCCTTCGGCGGGTTCGGGATGACTGCGAAGCTATCATTCTTCGGCGGGTTCGGGATGACTGCGAAGCTGTCATTTTTCAGCAACCACGGTAAGGTCTTCAAGTTCTACAGTAATAGGCATCATGCCTAATTGTATTACTGCCTTCCTGCCTTTTATTTCGCGCACCTCGCCCACCTGGTGATTCTTTTTCATCAGTACCTTCTGCCCTATTTTAATATCTCCGCCGATCACCTCGTACCTGGAGCTGATTTTCTTTTTCACCTTTTCATCTTTCTGCCTCACATTCTGCTTAAACAGCAAGTCCCTCATCTGTTTAATCAGTTCGTTTTTATTTTCAGCATTCTCCGCCTTTTTCCAATCGAATACTACCTGTTTCAGCTTTCGCTCCATGTCTTTCAGGTAAGCGATTCTTTCTTCGGTAATTTTATTCTGCTGCTTAAGCAGTTCAACCTGCTGACTGTGCTTTTCCTTTTTGATCAACGCATCCATCTCCTTCCTCATGCGCTCATTATCCTTAATCAGCTGCTGAAGTTCTTTTTTCTCTTTTTCAATGATGTGAAGGTCCTGTTCGGTGCGGTTAAGCAATTTGTCGAGCCTGAAATGTCCTTCATCTACCAGTTGTCTCGCCCGTTCGATTATTCTGCGTTCTAACCCGATGCGTTCTGCAATTGAAAACGTATAGGAACTTCCTGGTTTGCCCACAATAAGGCGGTACAGCGGCAACAGGTTCTTTTCGTCGAACGCCATCGCGCCGTTAATAATACCCGGCGTTTTATTCGCCATTATTTTCAGGTTGAGATAGTGCGTCGTAACAATCCCGAGAGAATGTTTCTTCACCAGTTCTTCGAGGATAACCTCAGCGAAGGCGCCACCCAGGTTGGGATCGCTACCGCTACCCAATTCATCAATAAAGAATAACGTTTTACCGTTCGCGTTCTCCATGAAATACTTCATGTTCTTGAGATGCGAACTATAAGTGCTCAAATCAAATTCCAGGCTCTGCGTGTCGCCAATATGAATCATCAGTTGTTTAAAGATGCCCATTTCAGAATCGGGATGCACAGGAACCAGCAAACCGCTTTGCATCATCAACTGGAGAAGGCCAACCGTTTTTAACGTAACCGTTTTACCGCCTGCGTTCGGCCCCGAGATAAGCAATATTCTTGTCTTCTCATTCAGCGTAAGGTTTACAGGGTAAACAGGTTTTTGAGATTTTTGATTATACAGAAATAATAACGGATGATATGCCTCTACCAGGTGCACGTGCGACCTGTCGACAACCATCGGATGGTTTGCGTTCAGAATAACCGCGAGCCTTGCTTTTCCCCGGACGAAATCGTATTCGCCGAGTATCGCGTGATAAGCTCCAAGCAAACCTGAATAAGCAGAAATCCGGCTCGTTAACTCGCGCAGTATCCGGTACACTTCCCTGCCTTCCTCGTGTTCGAGAGCAAATACTTCGTTGTTAAGCTCGATGGTTTCTTCGGGCTCAACAAAACTTGTTTTTCGTGTATCACTTTCGCCATGAAGAATTCCTTTCACCTGTCGCTTGTGTTCCGCAAAAAGCGCTACCACTCTTCTTCCGTTTAAAAAAGCTTCGCCAGTGTCGTTAACAAGTCCCTGCTTCGAGAGTTTCTGAACGATCCTGTCGAAAACGCGGCGAAGTTCGTTTCGCTTGCCGGATAGTTGCTGACGGATACGCAATAATTCATTCGAGGCGTTATCCTTTACCTTTCCGGTGTCGTCGATCACATCGTCAATCAGTGAGATGATCGCTTTTTCGTAATATGTTGTTTTGATTACGCTGTGCAGCGCAGGATACGTTGTTTCACGATCTTTATCGAACCAGCGGAATATTTTCTGTATGCTCTCCGGCAATTTTCTTATTTGCAGGAATTGATCGCCGGCAAGTACGGCGCCTTGGATACCGAGCAACTTAAGCTCTTTGCTGAGGTTGAGGATATAGTCTATCGGAAAATATTGCGACGACTGCAGAAGCTGTTTAAATTCGTCGGTCTGTTTCAGTTCGTGATCAATGAACTCTTTTTTGGTATGAACTCTTAACTCATCCGACCGTAGCTTAGCGTATTCAGTATCGCACTGTTCTTTTAACAATCCTTTTATCTTATCAAATTCGAGCTGAACCAAAGCCGATTCCGGGAATAACTTCATATATGGCACAAAGTTAAACCAATTGCTAAAAAACTGTTAGCGGCCAATGCTGCGTATATTGAGCCGATGACCGTGTTGAAGTTTGAATTTCTTAAAAGAGACGTATATGCTGATCCCTCACTTGATGCCGGAGTTTTCCTGTTCGAAGTCTAAATAGGCATCGGTTCGGGATGACATGTAGGTCGCTACTGTCATCCCGGGCCCATTCGGCTTACGCATCAGGGTAAACTCCTCGAGGGCAGTCGCGGCGCACCACGATGTCATCCCGAACCGCGCCGAAGGCGCGTGTGAGGGATCT
>JAEUVS010000049.1 GCA_016786745.1 Chitinophagaceae bacterium
AGCCGGTGTGAGCGATGCCATCTCCATGGGTTCAAGCGGAATGCGTTTTTCATTGCCTTCGAGAGACATTATCGCAGATTCAATTGAAATGGTTGCCAGTGCACAATGGTATGATGGTTTGGTAGCAGTGGTTGGGTGCGACAAAAATATCCCGGGTGCATTAATGGCAATGTGTCGGCTTAACAGACCCGCAATCCTTATGTATGGAGGCACAATAAAAGCCGGTCACTGGAACAATCAAAAATTAGATATTATTTCTTCGTTTGAAGCTATTGGAAAAAAAGCCGCAGGAGAAATATCAGATCATGATTTCAGGGAAATCATTCTGCACGCATGCCCTGGTCAGGGGGCGTGTGGCGGTATGTACACGGCCAATACGATGGCATCGGCAGTGGAAGCTATGGGTATGTGTTTACCATTCAATTCTTCTTACCCTGCCGAAGGTAAATTCAAAGATGAAGAAGCGAAAAATATCGGCAGCGCAATTTATTCCCTGCTTGAGCGCGATATCAAGCCAAAAGATATACTCACGCGTGAGGCGTTTGAAAATGCAATCCGGCTCATCATTGTACTTGGGGGTTCAACAAACGCCGTTATTCATTTAGTTGCAATAGCAAAGGCGCTCAGCATAAAGGTGTCGATCGACGATTTTCAATATTTTTCGGATCGCACACCGGTGCTTGCAGATCTCAAACCAAGCGGCAGATATGTTATGGAAGATTTGTTTGAAATCGGTGGGGTACCGGGTGTTATGAAATTGATGTACGAAGAAGGTTTGCTGCATGGTGATTGCCTGACCGTAACAGGAAAAACCGTTGCAGAGAATTTATCTGAAGTTGCCTCACTTTCTAATGGTCAGAAGATTGTATATCCATTTGATCAACCTTTGAAAGCAACAGGACACCTGCGCATACTTTATGGCAATCTTGCCTCCGAAGGGGCCGTGGCTAAAATTACCGGAAAGGAGGGCGAAACCTTTACCGGTCCTGCTCATGTGTTTGAATCGGAAGACGAAGCAAACAACGCAATACTCAATCGTGAAATCAACGCCGGCGAAGTGGTGGTGATCCGCTATTGCGGACCAAAAGGTGGTCCCGGTATGCCCGAAATGCTTAAACCCACAGCATCGCTGATGGGAGTTGGGTTAAGAAAAGATGTTGCGCTGATAACAGATGGACGTTTTTCGGGCGGCACCCATGGATTTGTTGTTGGCCACATTACCCCCGAGGCTCAAGTTGGAGGCAACATCGCTTTCCTGGAAAATGGCGACGTGATAACTATAGATGCCATAAAAAATAAATTGTTTGTGCATTTATCTGATGAAGAACTCGATGAAAGAAGAAGCAGGTGGATTGCGCCGAAACTAAAGGCGTCAAACGGAATTTTATTTAAATACGCCGCCGTGGTTAACTCGGCCTCACAGGGATGTGTAACCGATGAATCGTATTCTGAAACTCCGGCTACTGTAAACGCAACCGTGAATAATGAATAAAAAAGCAGACATAAATGTTTTGAAAGCAAAGGCACGCGAAATCAGGAAAGAGATTATTACGATGGTTTATCGCGCCAATTCCGGGCACGTGGGTGGCAGTCTTGGAGCCACAGATATTGTTGTTGCATTGTACTATCATATCATGAAGCACGATGCAACTAATCCTATGTGGGCACAACGAGATCGATTTATCCTGTCTAAAGGTCATTGCACTCCTGTTATTTATGCTGCGCTCGCCGATTGTAACTACTTTCCTGCGGAAGACTTGAAAACTTTTCGCAGACCGGGTACACATTTACAGGGTCATCCATTTCAGCCAAAAACACCCGGCATTGAGGCATCGACGGGCACGCTCGGTCTCGGCATTTCGACCGGTGCTGGAATGGCTCTCGGTGCAAAGATTAAAAACGAAAGGCATTACTATTACATACTCTGCGGCGATGGAGAAATACAGGAAGGGCAGGTTTGGGAAGCAGCAATGTTTGCCAATAAATATAAACTTGACAACGTAATTGCATTTGTAGACCGCAATTATCTGCAGACAGACGGGAATTCTGAAAAAGTAATGCCACTGGATCCGTTGAAACCCAAATGGGAAAGCTTTGGCTGGCATGTGCAGGAAATCGATGGAAATGATTTTGCCGAGATTATCAATGCAGTTGATGAAGCGAAAAGGGCTACAGGAAAACCATCGATGATCATTGCGCGCACCGTAAAAGGCAAAGGTGTTTCCTTCATGGAGAACGAGGCATCGTGGCACGGAACACCTCCAAAAAAAGTAGAATACGAAAAAGCAATAAAAGAACTGGATGATGGAGTATAAACAAACACGAATGGGATATGTAGACGGATTACTGGAACTGGCGCGTTCAACTCCAAATTTAGTTGTACTTGACGCGGACGTGGCAAAGGCAACAAAGACTGCGGAATTTGAGGCCGTGTATCCAGATAGATTTTTTAATTGCGGCGTCCAGGAGCAGAACATGTTGTCCGTTGCGGCAGGACTTGCCCTGGAGGGTTTTCTACCGTTTGCATCCACATTTGGTGTATTTGCTACGTGCCGCGCCGGCGACCAGTTGCGTAATTCGATCGCTTATCCTAAACTCAATGTGAAAATCGGAGCGACCCATTGCGGCATCTCCACGGGTGGAGACGGCGCTTCTCATCAAAGCATCGAAGATATTGCAATCGCCCGGTCATTTCCCAATATGACCGTACTTGTTCCGGGCGATTATGAGGAGGCAAAACAATGCACTCTTGCGGCAGCCAGGTTTAAAGGGCCGGTGTACCTGCGTTTTGGTCGTGATGCATATCCGGTAGTGAAAGAACTGCATGCCAAATTTGAGATCGGAAAAGGAAAGCTGTTAAGAAATGGAAATGACCTTACGATCATTACCACAGGGGTAATGGTTAGTGAGGGTCTTATTGCGGCGGATATACTTGCAGGGGAGAATTATGATGTGAGAGTTGTTCATATGCCCACGATCAAGCCGATCGATCGCGATGCAATTGTTGCATCTGCGATAGAAACAAAGCGCATAGTCACTGTCGAGGAGCATTCTGTTATCGGAGGACTTGGTGAGGCGGTTGCTGGAGTAGTGTCAGAAATGTGTCCATGCTTTGTGAAGCGCATTGGCGTGAAAGATGTATTTGGCGAATCGGGCGAGGCCAATGAACTTTTTGATAAATACGGACTTCGTGCCGCAAACATTGTGGACGCGGCAAAACAGCTATTGGAAACGGAAATTTATATTGAAAGAAAATGAAAGCTTTGACCAAATTTCAGAAGGGCGAAGGAAACGTGGAGATAATGGATATGAACACACCTGAATTGTTGCCGGGGCATGTTATTATGGAGGTGCACTGTTGCGGCATATGCGGAACTGATATTCATGTATATCACGATACATTCCGTAACTATCCTCCTGTTATTCTCGGTCACGAATTTTCCGGTAAAATTGTTGACAGGGCGGCAGATGTAAAAGATGTAAAGGTGGATGACACTTTCTCTGTGCTGGGGGCTGTTGCCGTTACGTGCGGGCAATGCTCTTATTGTTACCGTGGAGAATTTATGTTTTGTAAAAACCGCCGGGGAATGGGGCACGGGGTAAACGGCGCTTTTACAAGGTATGTATGTGTACGACCCGACCAGTTGTTCAAAATTCCGAGGGCTTTGTCAATGGATGGCGCAGCATTGGTCGAACCTCTCGCAGCGGCCATGCACGCGGTTGGAGACATTGCGAAAATAAAACCCGGCGATGTGGTGTTAGTGTCTGGTCCCGGGCCCATCGGTTTGTTATGTGTTAAACTGCTTGCAATGCTGGGTGTAAAAATTATTGTTGCCGGAACTTCGGGCGATAAGTTTCGCCTCGACCTCGCAACACAGTTCGGTGCAGAAAAAATCATCAAAGTCGATCTTGAAAATATGGCCGAACTGATCGCCGAAGAAACATCTGGAACAGGCGTTGACGTGGCGATTGAATGTGCGGGCGCAGAAAGTTCGGTACGTAATTGCCTGGCTTCTCTTCGGCCGTTGGGACAGTTCATACAGGTCGGACATTTTGGAAAAGACCTGAACCTTCCATGGGATTTTATTGCCTTTAAACAACTGCAGGTATATGGTTCCGTAGGTTATACAAGAGAAACGTGGACACAAACGATGAAAACATTGGGACAGGGAAAGCTTAAAGTGGAGGACATGATAACTCACCGTTTTCCGCTTTCAAAGTGGAAGGAAGGTTTTGACCTGTGTGAAAACAGGCAGTCTGCTAAAGTACTGCTGTACCCCGATTAACGCTCAGGAAAAATGAATACGAGGTTAAAATTTTTGAATAAGGTCGCGCTCGTAACCGGTGCGGGCGAAGGCATCGGGTTTGAGATCGCCAGGCAACTGGTGAATGAGGGCGCTTCCGTGGTATTGAATGATATCGATGAAAAACTTGCAGGGAAAGGCGTCGCCATACTCACGCAAGAAGGACCTGGAAAATGTGTTTCATGTTCCGGAGACGCAAGCGATGTTGACTTTATCAGGAGCATGATAGATTTTACCGTTACTCAATTCGGCCGGCTGGATATAGTTGTCGCGAATGCCGGTATAACGTTGTTTGGTAACTTTTTTGAATTTACCGTGCAAGAGTTTCAAAAAGTGGTGAACCTGAACCTGAAGGGAACGTTTTTTCTTGTACAGCATGCTGCTAAACAGATGCGCAAAAAGGCGGAAGGAGGAAGGATACTATTGATGTCGTCCACTATAGGACTGCGCGCATACCCGAATCTTACTGTTTATTCAATGACTAAATCCGCCTTGTGTATGATGGCTAAAAGCCTGGTGCTTGAGCTATCGCCATATGAAATAACCATTAATGCTATTGCACCGGGCGCAACATCTACGGAACGAACGGTTCTCGGGGATCTTGAGTATGAAAGTAAATGGAAGAACCTGATACCTTTAGGTAAAATTGCACTTCCCGCAGATATCGCCAGGCCCTCTGTAATGCTTCTTTCTGATGAATGCCGACACATTACCGGTCAAACCTGGGTGATAGACGGCGGTTGGACCGCAGCGTCACCTTACCCTAATTTCAATACAGTTCAACGATCCGAAAAAAAAGTTCCCCGTTGAACTGCACTTCTAACACGTAGTGAACACGAGTCAGTATAGTTCAAAACTTTGCAAATTAAGGAGTCGCCTTCTGCCGACACTGAAGATATCTTCGTTTTACGTTAGTGTTTCACTTTTTGTAACCTGACTCAACAAAATATTTGAATTCATTCATTATATGAGATTTTTGAACAAAGTAGCTGTGATCACTGGCGCCGGAAAAGGGATTGGTTTTGAGATAGCTGGTCAACTTGTACATGAGGGAGCATCAGTAGTACTGAATGATATAGATGGTAGGCTTGCAAGAAAGGCGGCATCGAAACTGATGACTGCCGGTCAGGGAAAATGTGTGCCATTTGAGGGTGATGCAAGTGATGTGAAGGTGATCGCCGAACTTGTATCTTTTGCTGTTGAACAGTTTGGGCAACTTGATATCGCAATTGCAAACGCTGGAACCACCGTATTTGGCGACTTTTTTGAATTTAATGTAGAGGAGTTTCAAAAGGTAGTGAATCTGAATCTGCAGGGAGGCTTTTTTCTTGTGCAACACGCGGCGCGGCAAATGCGGGAACAGGGAAAAGGCGGAAAAATATTGGTAGTATCATCGACCATCGGTTTTCGTGCGTACCCGAATCTTACCATTTACTCGATGACGAAGTCTGCGCTACATATGATGGCGAAAAGCCTTGTGCTCGAACTTTCTCCTTACTCTATTAATATAAATGCAATTGCGCCCGGGGCAACAATAACAGAAAGAACGATGCTGGAAGCGCCGGACTATGAGAACACCTGGAAGGATCTCATCCCCCTTGGAAAACCCGCGCGCCCTTCCGATATTGCCCGGCCCGCATTAATGTTACTTTCCGACGAATGTAATCACGTAACAGGTCAGACGCTGATCGTCGATGGCGGGTGGACCGCTGCTTCTCCTTATCCCAATTTTTTTCAAACGCTTGAGCAGCTTAAATTTAATGGTAACGGTAAGTGACTGGCGATTAACGCGGCGTTGTCAGCGCCCTCATTCTTTCAGGGACTGCAGCTGTGAAGTCACAGCATTCTTCAATTCATATTCAGCAACGGGAGAAAACGGGTTTACAACATCCACTTCATATCCGCCATTTTTCCAGGCATCTTCCGTGGGCATGTATCCAAACCATCCATTTGTATATCCATAATAGAAAGTATAGGGAAAAGGTGATTGATCGCGAATAAAATTCGACACTTCGCAGAATAGTTCTATCGGCGCAGACCAGAGCACGAGGTCGTCGGAAAGTTTAAGGTACCGCACAGGCAAATGAATGATCGATTTGTTTTCTTTTGTTGAAGTGTACTGTTTCAACTCTTTCGTAATGTTTAAACTGTCTTTTGCCTTTATGTTTACATTAAGTATCCCGCTTTTAATTTTGATCGCGTCTGTAGAAGTAAGTATTTTCTCGTTGGCAGCGATAATCCGGTCGCCAAGCAGTACACGAAATTCGCCAAGATGCCCGGACTGCGGTGTGGGATATACACTGTAAATGGGAGCGAGATTTCCAGCCGCACCGTTTATAAATAATACAACGGCGCCCGTTTTCTGTTCCACATACTGGCTCACAATGCCCGGCGCATCGCCGCTAACCTCAACGAAGGGTGGACCAAGCACGGTTCCATGTACCGGGTAATTAGCAAGCAATGCCATAGGTGAGCCATCCGCTTTTTCCAGCCGGATCAAACCAATGCGACGGTCAACCGGACCTTCGGGATTTAAACCGAGTGAGGCTCTTCCGTTCACATCGATACCTCTTCGATTAATATTAGCCTGCGCAAATCCCCATCCTTTAGCCAGCCTTGCAGGAACAAGATTTTTTCTTGCTTCAACGATGCCATTAATTATCGATGTTTCTATAAAATTACTGTAAGCCGTGTCTATGGGATGTTTATAACGGTTGCCTAAAAATACTTCCCCAAATCCGGGTGGACCTACCTCAGGCGCTGAATGTGTATGGGTACATGCCCACCAGAAGTTAGCAGGTGAAATTTTTAATTTCTTTTGTACGCTCGATGCAACTCGATCGTATTCGGTGGGTGAGATCAGACAAATTTCAGTGGACACGATCACAAACTGCGATTTGCCGTCGTCAATTAACGCTATCCGGTGATAAATACTGTCGTGGATACCTGTTGACAGCCTTGCATTGTAGCCTAAGAGTTGTTTCGGCTTGTCGGGGCTGATATTGATTTTAACCACGGCAGCTCTGAATAGGGTAGCATTACTGTTCTGAGCTGTTTGCGCGTTAACGGTCTGTTTATAAGAAAACAGAAAAAGCAGCGCTGGAATATACCTGTATAAAATCATCGTTGCACGATTATATGTAGTGATAAAGGTGAAATACCCGCTAGGTTAGCTTCTCAGCTTGCTGATCAATTCGTTTGTTTGCCTCATTTCTTCTTCAAACGTAAGCATAGAAAATTCATCAAGCACCTCTTTGATTTTCACCTCAGCATCACGGCTCTCTATCGTCGCCCAGTTTTCATCGAAATAGACCGTGATGCGTAACGAGTCGCCGTATTTTCCCTGCATACTTTTTAAACTGTCTGCATTCCCTGCTGCAAGCACAACGGTTTTTTCCAGGTTAACCGGCGCACACACCCACCGCATCATATCATTGTCGGCAGCAATCACATCTCCTGAAATGTCTACAATTTGCGCATCTTCACCCGTTGCGGTAACTATATAATAGTGATTTGACCACGCCCGGTTACGTATCGTATTTGAATACGGCCCCTGTGATGAAAAACAAACCAGCTCCGCGCCGTTTGCTTTCAGGGCTGCCCATCCATCAGCCCAATCGGCATCTGCGCATACCTGGAGCCCCACGTTACCAAAATCTGTTTTGAAAACATTTGAATTTATCGGTCCTGGTACCACACCGGCATTTTTAAAATATTTGCCGGGAATTATTTCCGTTGACGTCGGGTGAATTTTATGAAATACTCCTTCGCTCTCGCCCCGGCGGTTCAGCAATATCGAGCTGTTGTAAAATGCGCCATCCTTTTTTGTAATGATCGGGCACGTAATATAACAGTTGTTTTCCTTTGCTATTTTACCAAGTATCCTGGTAATGGGACCAGGCGAGTGTTCTTCTTCAGCTATTTCATGCAATAGTATTTCTTCATTTACCCACGATATGTTCACGGTTTCAGGTAAGCAGATGATATCCGGCTGAAACGACAGCACATTGCTTATCCGTTCAACAACATCATTCATCCGTTTTTCGATGGTGGCTGCGGGCCACAAACCTTTCAGGCTTATTCCGGCAACCCAAATTTCACGGGGTAAACGTTTGTTTAGTGACATTGCATTACAGTTTGGTTAGTACGTTTACTTGCCACGATATTCGTTCTGCACTCTAGTTTCTGTTGCGATGAGCTCCGCATAAGTTTGCAAACCAAACTCTTTAAGAACATCCTTCACTCGCAGAGTTGCATCATTGCTTTCAATTGTGAGCATATCCGTGCTTCCCCATGCTTTCAATTGCAACCGGTTTCCATATTTTCTGAAAAGTTCAGGCAACCTGTTTGGGAAAGTGAGGATATTTGTTCTTTCCGTATTCAACTTCGACCAGGAATACCGGATGAACTCACTTGTTTTATCGATATCATTCCCGGAAATGTCTACGATACGGCCTTCGCCGGAAGTGGATGCAATTATATAACAGTGGTTGGCAACGGCGTGATAGTTCAACATTCTGCCGCCTGCAAATGTTGAGCCGTAAATAATGATTTTTGCGCCCCTGTGTGCGGCGTCCCTCCATGATTCAGCATTATATACATCGTCGCCCATTAACAGGCCAATTTGTCCGAAACGAGTTTTGATAAGCGGCTGGCTCAAAGAACCAGGAGTGACCCGGTTGCCGTCTGCATCAGCAATCATTTCTTTCTTTGATGGATGCATCTTGTCGTATATGCCCGCTATATATCCGTTATCGCCGAACACCATGGTGCTGCTGAAAAACCTGTTCTCCTTTCGGGTTATTACAGGGCACGTCACAACGCATTTATTGTTCCTGGCAAAGGCTGATATTTTCGAAGTGAGAGAGTCGTTCTGTGCACGATGCTGCGCCATGCTGTTTAAAGTGCCTGGTTTACTGATTCTAAAACTGGTAAAACCTTCAGGAAGACAAACAATGTCCGGCTTAAGTCCGGATACATTTTTCATTGAACGAAGAACGCGGTTCAGGCGTTGTTCGGCATTTTCGTCTTTGAAACCATCTTTGATATCGATCGTGGCAACGTTAATTTCAAATGGCAGATCACCATGAGCGGCATCAATCCTCGCAATAGATGATGCCGGTGAAAGTTGAATCAATCCCGCTCCCAATCCTATAGAAGAATTCTTTAAGAAATTTCTCCTTGAATTATTGTCGTTACGGCCCATAACAATTTTAAGAGTTGTGTTGATGGCGCCCGGCGTAATGGCTGGAAATTTTTCTTTTTTGAATTACTTTCATCAATCTCCTTTTTAAATATTTATTTTTACCCGAAGCCAAAAAGAACTGCGTGGGTAAGAAATTCGCGATATCCATCAGCAGCGATCTGCTGCTTAGTGTGTCCCGGGGCGATAAAGTCGCCTTCGCCAGGCTGCATGGTGATTGTGAACGGTTTGTTCGCTCAGTAATTAAACGGTATATACCCGACGATGATGATTGTAACGAGCTTACGCAGGAGATATTCATTTCATTGTGGGAAAGGAGGGAGAGTTTAACAGACATCCGGAACTTTAACGACTACCTGTTTATTGTAACCAGGAACAGGGTCTTCAAATACTTCACCCACCTTCGGAAAGAGGCGATGATCATTAAAGAGCTTCAGCAGAGAAATACTTTCGATGTTGCAACCGTTCTCACGACCGATTTACGCGAGTATCACCGCATTTGGGCACAGGCCGTCGAACTGCTACCCGCCCAGCAGAAACAGGTGTACACAATGATTGAGCAGGGCGAGGAGCGACTCGACGATGTTGCCGGTGAACTTGGTTTGGCCCGGGGTACCGTTAAAAAGCACCTGGAGCTGGCAAGGAGGTCAGTAAGAAAATTTATCGCCGCGCAGCTGGAGAACGGCAGGTTTATTAAGGTTGTGGCTCCCCTGGCAATTATTCCGCTTTTTATTTCGTAATCAATTACGCCGCCTCGTTTTTTCCTGACTCTTCATAACAATTACCATGGATTTTTCAAGAATCAAATACCTTATCGAGCGCTATAATGCCGGCGAATTAAGTAAAGAGGAGTGGAGTGAGTTTAGATCGGCCCTGTCAAATGAGCATTTTTTTACGGCCCTGTCCGATGATCTCGCGCACACATTTGCTGAGATAAAATCCGGGGAGACCGCGGAATCAAACGAACGTTCCCGTGTATTTCCGCTTCTTGTTAAAAAATGGATGTGGTATGCTGCTGCCGCGGTGCTGATTGCGATAAGCGGTGTTCTTTATTTTTCAACCGACCGCAAGCAAACGTTGCCCGCAGTTGCAGACACGAGAACGGAAGTGCCACTTAAGCACGACATAGCTCCGGGTGCGAACCGGGCGATGCTCACTCTGTCGGATGGAACCGTTATCTACCTCGACAGTGCAACCGCTGGCATGCTGGCGCACGAGGGTTCGTCAGTGATCAGAAAGACGGCAGACGGAAGAATTGTTTATTCTCCTGAAAACGCAGCAGACGCCGGAAAGGTGATGTATAACTCAATGAGTACACCGCGGGGCGGTCAATATACACTCGTATTACCCGATGGATCGAAAGTTTGGCTTAATGCAGCTTCCTCTATTACTTATCCTACTACGTTTTCCGGAGAGGAGAGAACCGTTAGCATAACCGGTGAGGTATATTTTGAAGTTCAGAAAGACGCGGGCAGGCCGTTTATCGTTAAAACGATTCATGAAAGTATAAAAGTGTTGGGCACGCACTTCAATGTAAACGCGTACGCAGACGAGGCGTTTGTAAAAACAAGTTTGCTGGAGGGCCGGGTGATGGTGAACCAGGAAGTATTGCAGCCTGGCCAGGCTTATTACAATGGAAAAGTGGTGCCAACGAACATTGCTCAGGATATAGCATGGAAGAACGGCGTGTTCGACTTTGATGATGTTGAATTTGCAGTAGCCATCCGCCAGCTGTCGAGGTGGTATAATCTCGATGTGCAGTACGACACGGATATTCCGAAAATAAGGTTTGGTGGGAAAATCGACAGGAATTTAAACCTGTCGCAGGTATTGAAAGTAATTGACGGTGTTGGTGCGCACTTTGAATTGAATGGCAGGGTGCTGCATATTATTCGATAACCTATTATCCTCGAGAAAAATATCTGAATACCTGCCGGAAAACGAAGCCGGGAATGTTGCAGCATTCCCGGAAGTAAGTTTCGGGTAAGGAATGAAAAACCATTTGACTGAATAGCTTTTTATCAACCCAAAACTGTTACAAAGGTATGTTATTAACTGCTTATTGTAAGGGGCGCACACTCCTGACCAAAACTTTGCGTGTTATGCAATTAACCGCCTGTTTATTACTGCTTTTTTCAATTACCGTGAGTGCGCGGTCGTTGTCGCAAACGATCAGCTACTCCGGCAAAAATGTACCGCTGGAAAAGGTTTTTCCGGTTATTGAAAAACAAACCGGCTACTATATTTTTTATAGTAAGGATGATATCCGGAATAAAACGGTCACTATCCATGCATCAAAGAGCAGCATCGAAGATTTCATGACATTGTTGCTCAAAGATCAATCATTAACGTATTCATTCGAAGGGCGCAACATTTCAATTAAACGTAAGCCTGCCGTTAAAGCGCTGCCGGTTGTGGCTGATCCTGTAGAACCCCCGGTTGAACTCAGGGGTAAAATTGTAGATGAAGATGGACAGCCGGTGCAGGGCGCCACGATTTCCGTTAAAGGAGATAATAAAGCAACGGCGACAAATACGCAGGGCGAATTTGTATTAAGAGATGTGAGCGACAATGCGGTTCTGATTATCAGCAGCATTGGTTTCGAGACCCAGGAGGTTAGTGTTGGGGGAAGAAGCTTAATCAGCCTGCAATTGAAGAAAAGTACAAACAGGCTCGACGAGGTGCAGGTTGTTGCGTATGGTACAACCACAAAGCGCCTCAATACAAGTGCGGTGAGTGAGATCAAAGGAACCGATATTATCAAGAGCCCCGCTGTTAATCTCTCAAATAATATCGCAGGCAGGGTGCCCGGTGTAATTGCTACAAATACTTTGGGTGAACCGGGTAACGATGATGCGCGCCTTCTTATCAGGGGTATCAACACGTTTTCAGGTTCTACGGCTCCGCTGATTGTAATTGATGGCGTTGCAAACAGACCCGGTGGCTTTCAAAGACTAAACCCCAGTGATATCGAAAGCATCTCAATTCTTAAAGATGCATCAGCGGCTATTTACGGAGCACAGGCAGCAAACGGTGTCATACTCGTTACAACCAAACGCGGAACTCCCGGTAAGGCACAGCTAAACATCAACTTCAACCAGGCAATTAATAGCTGGGTGAAAATACCCGAAATGGTTGGCTCGGCGGATTATGCGGTGCTGGTAAATGAGCAACGCCAGTTCCAGGGTCAGGCGCCATTGTACACTGCTGAAGAAATTGAAAAATTCCGTAATGGTTCCGATCCTCTTCTCTATCCTAATACCAACTGGGTTGACCAGGTTATTCGTGACGTGGTAGGACAAACAAGAGGAAACATATCGCTGAGCGGCGGAAATGAAAATGCGTCGTACTACTTATCATACGGAAAAATTCATCAATCGGGCCAGTTTAAAAACAGCGACATCTATTCGTACAACCAGGACAACCTCCTCATGAACCTGGATGTAAAGCCGATTAAGAATGTAAAACTCTCCTTTGATGGACAGCTGCGTGTGCAAAAGAGATTGACAACACCTACAAGCGATTTCAACATGAATAGCTTCAACGCCGGTGGAAGCTTTACCGTGTTTGAAGGATTGCTGGCTTCTTTACCTATTTTTCCTGCACGATTTCCGGATGGAAAACTTGGTATCGGAAACAATGTAAACACCTTCAGGAACCCGTTAGCTACAACAACAGGACTGGGCGGACAGGGCAAATTCAGAAATCTTTATTCGCTTAACACTTTCCGTTACAGGATAGATATGCCATGGCTGGTTGATGGCTTGTACATCGATGGATTTGGATCCGCAGACTTTCAATACAGCCAGAGAAAAGATTTTTTAAAGTCGTGGACCGTATACCGCTACGACGGCGCTACCGACGAGTATATTGAAGAAAGACAAACATTGTCGCCAGAGGGCCTTGCAACACTCAACCAGGGAACCTTGAATTCGAGAACATACACTGTGAACTTTAAGTTGAATTACACGAAAGTGTTGGCAGGGATACATAATATTCATGCATTCGCCGCTTTCGAGCAACAGAAGTACCGGGACGAATATTTTAAAGCAAGCCGCAGAAACTTTTTCTCTGATAACATCGATGAGCTGGACTATGGAAGTACAAACAACGCAACCAACGAAGGCAACGGCTCAAACTTCGCCCGCAGAAATTATTTCGGCCGTATAAACTATGCTTTCAAAAATAAGTATATCGTTGAAGTGCAGGGACGATATGATGGTTCAGACAAATTTTCGAGTGAAAAAAGATGGGGATTTTTTCCGAGCGTATCACTTGGCTGGAGACTATCGGAAGAAACATGGATGGCGGGCATAACAAATGGCAACGAACTTAAGTTGCGCGGTTCATGGGGTATACTCGGAAACGACGCCATTGCTCCATACCAGTTTCTTCAATTTTATAACCTCGACGCAAACGGATATGTGCTGAATGGCCAGCCGGTACCCACTATTACGCCAGGTGTATTGCCAAATTCCAATTTTACATGGGAGCAGGCGAAAACAGTTAACATCGCGGTGGACGGTGGTTTGTGGGGAAACAGGTTGACGTACACAGTTGAAGTATTCAAACAAAAGCGATCGGATGTTTTAACGCAACGAAATGCCACGGTGCCGGCCTACACCGGCCTCATCCTTCCGGTAGAAAATATTGGTATAGTTGAAAACAAAGGAATAGAGGGCCAGGTATTATATCGTATTCCGACTGCAGGAACGTTTCAGTTGTCTGCCGGGGCAAATTTCACTTATGCACGCAATAAAGTGATTTTTGTTGATGAACCGGAGTCTGTACCGCAGTACCAGCGCCAGGTGGGTCAGCCTATCAACTCCCAGAATATGTATATAGCGGTGGGCATTTTCCAAAGCCAGGACGACATAGATAAATATGCCACATATAATCTTGGTCAAATTGCGCGGCCCGGTGATGTAAAGTTCCAGGATATTAACAACGACGGGGTAATCAACTTCCTCGACCAGGTGCGCACAGATTTAAATAACACTCCCGAAATCATGTATGGCTTCACATTAAACGGGCAGTGGAAAGGTATCGACCTGTCGGTGTTGTTCCAGGGGCAGGGACGATCCAAAGTATTCTTTTATCCCGAATCGGCGACGATAATCAACTACTATAAATTTCTGTTCGATGGAAGGAGCACTCCCGATAAGGTAACAGACATTCCATCGCCCGCCGGCGACAATTACAGCCGTCCTCAGAATAACCCCAATACCTACTCTTTCTATTGGAGGAGCACAGCATTTTTGAGATTGAAAAACGTGGAAATAGGATATACATTTCCAAAGCTTATGCAGGACAAAATGCGCATGAAGAACCTGCGTGTTTATGTAAACGCATCCAACCTTCTCACATTTGCGAAATTCAACGACATAGATCCTGAATCGCTGAACAGCACTAACGGTCGCGGGTATCCGATTTTACGAACTGTGAACTTTGGATTGACAACATCATTCTAAATGTAAATTATCAAAGCAAATGAAACTCAATATAAACAGACTGCTGATTGTTGTGGTACCGGTTTTTTTTCTCGGTGCCTGTAAAAAAGATTTTCTCGATCCACGACCGACCGACAGGCTTGCCGAGTCGTCGGTGTGGACGAGCCCATCGCTCATCGAGGCTTCAGTAAATGCATTGTATAAAGACCTTGCCTACGGAATATTTTCGCGGTATGGTTTCGGGTGGGACCAGCAAATGGCAGCAGGCATCACCGACGAATGTGCATCCGTTTACGAGGGCTATGAAAGGAGGGATTTGCTGGTGAACGGGCAAATGAATCCCGATAATATCACCGAACCATTTATGAACCGGCTCGGATGGCGCGAGCAATACGGATATATTTCTCTTGCCAATGAGTTTTTAAGCAGGATGGAAACGGTTACAATACTTTCAGATGAAGAAAAAAGCCGGTTGACGGGCGAAGCAAAATTAATGAGGGCATATCATTATTTTAACCTGCTGAAACATTTCGGCGGCCTGCCTTTGCTCGATAAGCCATTTAAGTTGGGCGATGACTACTTTAACGTGACACGCTCGTCGATTGAAGAAACTATTTCGTTCATACTAAAAGATATTGATGATGCAATTGGTTTGTTGCCTGAAAACGCTTCGATAAAAGGGAAAGCCGATAAAAATGTTGCGCAGGCGTTGAAATCGCGGGTTACCTTATACGCTGCGAGCCCGTTATATACCAATGGGTCGAATGACCCTGCAAAATGGCAGGCTGCAGCAGATGCGGCGAAGACATTAATTGACGGGGGGAAGTATTCGTTGGTAATGGATATGGAACAATACAGGAAAATGTTCGTCACTTATGATCCGGCATCTCCGGAAATTATTTTTGCAAGAGAATATACGCAGCTGATTGGTCCGGAGTTCGGAAGTAATCTTTTGAATCCGGCGTACAGTCATGGTACAACGGGAGCGGGTGGAGTCGCGTACCACACACCTATGCAACAAATGGTGGAATCGTATGAAATGTCGAATGGAAAAATGATTAACGAGCCGGGTTCGGGTTACGATGATCAGGATCCGTATGTAAATCGCGATCCGAGATTCTATGCGTTTATCTATTATCATGGCGCCAAATTAAACAACCGCGAGCTCGATTTCAGGGAAAACGGATTTGACATGCAGGTGGGTATTTACGCGAACCCCACTGGCTATTGTATGAGAAAATTCATCAATGAATCGAGGTATAATTCCGACGCTACCGAGATTATTGATGTAATGACAAACGATCCTGTTCCCTGGATTCATTTCAGGTACGCTGAAATATTACTCAACTACGCCGAAGCGATCAACGAAGCATCAGGACCGGAACTGGCTTACGAGTCCGTTAACAGGGTTCGGAGCCGTGCGGGAATGCCTGACCTGCCACTTGGCCTGTCGCAGGCGGATATGAGGGAAAGAATACGTCATGAAAGAAAAATTGAACTGGCATTTGAAGAACACAGGTATTTTGATGTAAGAAGGTGGAAGATAGCGGAGCAAACAGAAAATATTACTGTTAACATGATAAAGATAACCGGACCGATAGGAAGCGAAGTGTATGAAACCGTTCCCACGCATGGTCCGGAGGTTACAGTGAACCGCGTGTTTCTCCCTCACCAATACTTTTGGCCGATCATGCGTTCTGAAATTCTTATAAATCCAAAGCTTCAACAAAATCCGGGCTACCAATAATTTTTTCATATGCGTGTAGATACCGACCGCAGGCGTTTCCTGCGGTCACTCGTGGCGGGATCGCTGGCGTTTACAAACCTTTCATTCAACAAAACTAACCAACGACCGCTGCTTTCATTTGCCACGTTGGGCTGCCCGGATTGGACTTACAGGCAGATCGTATCATTTGCAGCGAAATATAAATACGATGGCATTGAATTCAGGGGCTTGCAGAGAGAATTTGACTTAACTAAAACAAACACTTTTGGTTCGGCAGGTAACACACGTGATGCTTTGAACCTCGCGAAAGACAATAATATCAAAATAGTTTGTCTCGGATCATCGGCAGTACTTCATCATTCAAATACCATTCAACGAAAAAAGAACCTGGATGAAGCAAAACGATTTGTAGACCTCGCCCACAAACTGGAATGCCCCTTTGTGCGAGTGTTTCCAGACAAATTTATCGATGGCCGCGAAAGATCAATTGAACTTATTGCAGAAGGTATGCGGAACCTTGCAGGTTTTGCGAATGGATCTGATATTCAAATTTTATTGTCTACACATGGAGATGCTAGTGATGCCGATGCTGTGTGTGATATCTTCAGGCATGTGCCAGATAAAAATGCAGGGATCGGATGGGATATACTAAACACGTGGTATGAAAACAGGAAGGAGGCGCCATCAGCGGTATACGGTAAACTGAAGCAGTACACCAGGCTCGTTCATGTTAAGGATATGAGTTTTAAAGATGGAAAAGAAACGAATGTATTATTGGGAACGGGTGAAGTTCCGGTTTTCGAAGGTATTGACGCACTTCGAAACGGCGGATACACAGGTTTCTACAGTTTTGTCTGGGAAAAGAGATGGTTCCCCGGGATCGAAGAGCCGGAAATTTCATTTCCGCAATATGTTGATGTGATGAACAGGCACTTTAGCGACAAATAAACTATCAATGAGCATTAACGTTCACCTGCTTATCGTTTTGTTGGTTTCATTTTTCGTTTCCTGTGGGAATGTAGGGGATGATGAAGTTCATATCACAACCGATACGGCTGCCATTAATCGCGGTAAAGCTCTTTTCAGGTTGCATTGTGCGAACTGCCACAAATTTCAAACAGGCGGTATTGGCCCTGCCCTGGGTGGTATAACAGATTCGGTAAGTGTGATGTGGATGAAAAGTTTTATCCGAAATCCACAGGCGATGCTGGACAAAGGAGACGAACGCTCAAAGAAAATGGTAACGCTGTTTAAATCGGTGATGCCTTCGTTCGATCAACTAAGCGAAATCGAGCTGAATGACATCATCGCATACATCCATTCACGTAAAAAAGACAGCGCGCGACATGAGGTAAACGGTGTTGCTGATCCTATAACCGCTTCGATCGAACTTTCGGATGTTGTGATACAAATAGAACAGGTAGCGCAGGTACCAGCAAGTTCATCAAATGGTAAGCCGCCTTTGGCCCGGATCACGAAGCTCGACTACTTACCGGGCACGAATCAATTGTTTGTTGTTGATATGAGAGGAAAATTGTTCCGGCTAAACGGAAAAAATGCTGATGAGTACCTGGATATTTCACGCTATGTAAAATCGTTTGTTTATGAACCCGGATTGGGAGCAGGTTTCTGCAGCTTTGCTTTTCATCCTTCTTTCTTAAAAAACGGGTTGCTTTATACCGCGCATACCGAGAAGCCAGGCAAAGTGGCTGACTTCAACTACAATGATTCAATACCGGTAACCTACCAGTACGTGCTTACTGAATGGAAAGCCAGCGATCCTTATGCAAAAGTGTTTAACGGCGCTTCGCGTGAGTTATTCAGGATTGATATGGTAACAGTGCAGCATGGTATCCAGGAGATAGCCTTTGATCCGTTCCTCAAACCGGGCGAAAGAGGTTACGGGCTATTGTATGTATGCATAGGCGACGGAGGTGCGATGGACGATAAACACACGTCGCTTGCAGGAAGCCCGCACATGCCATGGGGTACGGTATTCAGGATAGATCCCGCTGGTAACGACAGCAAGAATGGAAAATATGGAATACCCCCAGGTAACCCGTTTGCAAAAAATAGCGGGGGTTTAGGTGAGGTGTATGCGTACGGGTTCCGCAACCCGCATAGAATATCATGGTCGGCCGCGAATGAGGGGTGGGTTGCCAACATCGGCGAGGCGCACATCGAATCTGTATATGAATTGAAAAAGGGAATGCATCATGGCTGGCCGATTCGCGAAGGAACCTTCAGGATCGATCCTGAAATTGATGTAACGAAGCTGCTGCCGATGAATGCCGCCGATAGTGCAGTGCCAATTAACTATCCTGTTGCTTCGTATGGTCATGAATGGGGTTATGCGGGTATCAGTGGCGGATTTGTTTATATGGGAAAAGACATTCCCTCTCTGCAAGGCAAGTATATATTCGGTGATATACCATCAGGTAAGTTGTTTTATTTCGATTTTCCACCTAATGGCGCCGCACGTGTAAAAGAGTGGCGCATTGCCGTGAACGACACGATATCAACTCTTAAAAGTGTCGTTGGTAGCAACCGTGCTGATCTGCATTTTGGCAGGGATGAATCGGGCGAACTCTACATCCTTTCAAAAGCGAACGGAAAAATCTATAAACTGGTAAAACTTAAATAATCAAATCTCAATGAAGTGTTTTTCATTAGCGCTGTCAACATTTGCGATAGCTATTCTTCTTTCGTGCGGTCAGCATAAGACTTATTCGGGCGGTGTTGAAGCAAAAGACGCGTTATCTACATATCGTGTTGCCGATGGATTTAAAATTGAAATGATCGCTTCTGAGCCGCTTATTTCTGACCCGGTAGATATGGAGATAGATGAGTCGGGAAGAATGTATGTTGTTGAGATGCATGGATACCCTCTTGATAAAAGTGGAAGCGGACGGATAATGCTGGTTAGTGATAACGACGGTGATGGAATTATGGATGAAAGCACAGTGTTCCGAGACGGCCTTCTTCTGCCCACGGGCATTCTTCGCTGGAAAAATGGCGTAATCGTAACCGATGCGCCGAATGTGCTTTACCTGGAAGACGCAGATGGCGATAGCAAAGCAGAAATACTTGACACGCTGCTTACAGGCTTTGCACTCACGAATCCGCAACATAATATGAACAATCCTGTTTACGGTTTAGACAACTGGATTTATGTGGCGCACGAAAAAGCTGTTAGCACCATTGAATACCAGGAAGAGTTTGGCGACAGGGGCAGGGAAATAACGTTTCCTGGTGATCCGGCGGCTCCTGTATTGCCAACTAACGCAAACGGACGTTCAATACGATTTAAGCCAGTTGATAAGAAGCTTGAGATGACGTCAACCGCATGTCAGTTTGGACAAACGTTCGACCGGTGGGGACACTGGTTTGGGTGCAACAACTCTAATGTTGGATATCATGAAGTAATTGCTAACCGTTATCTTGAACAAAATCCAGGACTGCTCGTGGCCGATGCTGTACAAAATATGTCGGAATACAAGGGCGCTAACGAGGTGTTTCCAATTACAACTAATCCCGACCGGCAGTTGCTTACAGACGTGGGGGTGGTTACGTCGGCGTGTGGCATTACCGCTTATCTCGGAAATGCATTCCCGGAACCGTATAATGCGAATGTTACTTTTATTGCTGAACCTGTCAGCAATTTGGTGCGGGCAGACTTTTACAAAGATTCCGGTGCAAGCTTCACGGCGCACCGCGTAGTTGAGCAACAGGAATTTCTTGCATCGACAGATGCATGGGCCCGTCCGGTAAACTGTTATGTTGGTCCCGACGGCGCACTTTATGTTCTCGATTACTACAGGCAGGTAATCGAATCACCTGAATGGATGTCGAAAGAGGCGATTGCCGCAGGCGGCTTATACAATGGATCAGATAGAGGAAGGATTTTTCGTATAACGCCAACAGCTATGGGAAAAGCAGACTGGACAAAAGGTTTGCAGCTTGGAAAATCGAGCTTAGCTGAGCTGGTTGAACAACTAAAAAACAAAAATAGCTGGTGGAGAACACATGCGCAAAGATTGATTGTAGACAGAGGTGGTGACAGCGCCGTTCCGTATCTTAAAAAAATGCTTTCGGATTCATCGGCTGTCGCTCGTTTGCATGCGTTATGGACTTTAGAGGGCCTTGACAAATTATCTCAAGAAGCGATACAAAACGCTTTGAGCGATACTGAAGCGGGCATTCGTGAAAACGCAATACGGCTGGCAGAAATCCATTTGCAGCAATATCCGGATTTATCTTCACACCTGGTAAAGCTTCAAAACGATGCGAACCTGAAAGTAAAACTTCAATTACTTCTCACGCTGGGTTATGTCAACACGCAACAGTCGCAACAGGCGAGGAGCAATCTATTGTTCAAAGATATTGGTGACAAGTGGATCCAGGTAGCCGCGCTTACATCCTCAACATCAAACAGCGCCCTTTTAAATGATGTACTCGTACGATACAGCGAACGTGAACCAGCTTATGCTACTATGGTGGCAAGGCTTGCAACAATGATAGGAAGCACAGATGAAGAAAAAGAAGTTATTGAGCTTATTCAGAAAGCGGCGGCAAACAACGGACACGGCTATGGGTGGCAGCCTTCGGCACTCGAGGGTTTATCGCAGGGGCTTAAAAGAAGAAAAGAACCGGTCGCACTTTCACTGGCAATGCAACAAACATTGGTAAACACGTTTTTCAATACGCGGTTGGATGCTATCCGAAGCGCCGCATACCATGTAATAAAGGTTTCAGGTATAACAGACGAAAGCCTGAAAAAAACATCACTGCAAAAGGCGCTGTCGATTGTAAACGATAAAAATAAATCTGACTTCACGCGTGCGCTGGCCGTTCAATTCCTTTCGATAGGCGATGCCGGAGAATTTAGTGACGTTCTTAGCAAGATAATTACCTCCCGGGAGCCACCTGCTGTACAACTTGCGGTCGTGCGGACCTTTTCTGCTATTCCCGGCACAACCGCGACGAATTTCCTTATCAATGAGTGGCGCAATCTAAATTCGGAAGTAAGAACGGCGGCTATTCAGTCGTTCGTTACAGACGTGTCGCGGATAAAATTGTTGCTGTCGGCCATTGAAGAAAAAAAGATAGAGGTCACCGCGGTGAGTTTCGGCACAAGTGTTCAGTTAATGCTTAACAAAGATTCGGCGATACGTGAAAAGGCCCGGGTATTATTTACAAAAGACAAGGAGGATGCCAGGAGGTTGAGCAAAGAATATCAGCAGGCGCTTGATTTGAAAGGCAACGCGGTTGCCGGCAGGGAGGTGTATGTGAAGAATTGCGCGATTTGCCACCAGTTGCGTGGCAAGTCGGGAGTTGCATTTGGTCCTGATCTCGGGACGGTGAGAAACTGGATGAAAGAGGACATACTTGCTAACATTGTGGATCCCAATTTATCGATATCAAGTGGATTTGATCTGTGGTCTGTTGAATTAAATAACGGTGAGGTGGTGCAGGGTGTAATTGTAAGCGAGACCGCGGCGATCACATTAAGGAACAATGGACAATTGGACAGGACGATAAGCAGGCAGGAGATTAAATCGATCAGGTCAACCAACATGTCGGCAATGCCATCGGGGCTGGCGAAAAATATAAGCTATCAGCAAATGGCCGACTTAATAAGTTTCCTGAGAGAGAATTGATAAGCAGGCGAATGCTACTGTCGGTCATATCCTTAGGGCGAAAAAGATATCATTCTGACCGTAACGATTTCAACGGGTTTATTATTCCGGCTTTAATCTTAACCACAACATTCCAGGCAATAGGGAAGGTGTCGGACGTTAACTTAAAGAAGCAGGGCTTTACTTTTTTATGCAACGATTCAAAATGAAAGTCTTTAGCTACGCCGATTATCTCGCAATCTTTACCATATAGTGAAATTGTCTTACCGATAGGATCATTTAGTCCCATTGCCGCCACTGCCGATTCGTTGAAAATTATTTTCGAGTCTTCGGAAGAAAACTCCCGGGAAAAAGTTCGACCTTCTTTCAATTTGTATTGAAAAAGTTCAAGTAAACCATAGTGTACTTCTAAATTTCCAAATTGTATTTCTTCACCCGGCTTCTGACTTGGCCAGTTAAGTCCACCAAACCCGGTAGGCGCCTTCACATCATAACGCATACTGGAGGCGTCAACAACTCCGGGAATTTGTTTTACTTCTTCAATAAACGACCTCAGGCCTTTTCCTTTCAAATTACCTTCATTTGAAAACTGGATGATATTGTCTTTGTTATAGCCGGGATTTATGTTGGATCATGTTCGCTTGCCGGTATATCACCAGCACTGCGACAATAAACACGACAGTCAGCGTGAATTGGAATGTTACGAGTTCTTTTCTGATAAAAAGTATGCCATTGTATAAAGTTTTTTGGTTCAATAAATTGCAGGGCAGTCTCTAAAAATGCCGTATGATTTCGATACAATACGTGGATTGTTTTGATACAAAGGCTGAGGGGTTCAGTAATGTTTCATTTTCTCTGGAATGCGATACCGTAATTAATCATTCGGTTGAGCTCATCGGTTTCTTCGTTCGAAGGATTGAGAAGTATACACGGATTTGGAAAAGTGATCAGAAGCTGCCTGGACATATGCTCGGGAAAACGGCAAAAGGAAATCGTATTATATGAAATAGCAGGTGTAAATTGTTCAGCTAAAAAACAAGGTCGCAGCTGCTCATACGCATGAAAAGTCATGTCATCACCATCAAGGATATCGCCCGCGGATTGAATATTTCCGTCGCGACGGTGTCAAGAGCATTGAGGAACGCACACGACGTAAGCCAGGAAACGAGGAAGGCGGTGCTCGACAAAGCGCATGAACTGAAGTACAAACCCAACTTCAATGCGGTAGGACTGGTCAAAAACAGGTCGAATAATATAGGTGTGGTTCTTCCGGTGATTACAACGTATTATTTCTCTGCGGTTATCACCGGAATACAGGAGGTTGCCTTTAAACATGGTTTCAATGTGGTGCTTTACATCACGGACGATTCAGCCGAACGCGAACGCGAAATTTTCGAGGAGTTATCTATAAGCAATGTTGGAGGCCTCCTTGTTTGTGCATCATCAATGTCAGACCAGGTCAGTCACTTCCAGGATATGATGGACAGCGGTGTTCAAATTGTTTTCTTCGACCGCGTGCCTTCGAAAATAAAAGCATCACAGGTTACTCAGGATGATTTCAACGGCGCCTATCACGCGGTGAAATACCTGGTGCAATGCGGTTACAAAAAAATTGCACATATCACCGGTGCAGCAGGAATGTTGTTTACAGAAAAGCGGCTTAAAGGTTACACGGCCGCCTTGACCGACCACCGGTTGTCGATAAGAAAAGAGTGGATCATTCATTCAGGACTGTCACAGAAATATGGCGAAGCTGATATGCTCGAGTTGCTCAAATGCACGCCGCGACCCGATGCCGTTTTTGCGGTGAGCGACAGGAAAGCCGTCGGGGCTATCATCGCATTAAAGCAACACAAAATAAAAGTTGGAAGAGATATCGGAGTGATTGGATTTACTAACGATCCTCTGGCGGAAATCATTCAGCCTTCACTCACCACAATGGAAGAACCTGCAGTAGAGATGGGCAGAATAAGTTGTGAATTGCTGGTAAAGCATCTTAGCAAAAAACATTTCTTGCCGCGCGAAATCATACTACCCACAAGACTGATTGTTCGCGATTCTACGCGGAAGATCTAGCCCCAGCGATCGATATTTTCAATTGTTGACAAGGCGGCAGACAAAATCAAAAAAAGCGATAACGTTATCGGTGATTTATATAGCTACTTTCTTGGCAGCGATAGCCTATTTCCTGAAATTTATTTTACCAACCTGATTCTTGAAATATATCTGTAGCTACTGTAATTGTCCTAGTTGATATACGCAGAACAAAATGAATAACGACAGGAGGCGATTTTTAAAATTATTTGGACTTTCCGCATCTGGTATTGTCACGTCAGGCTTGGCCGATTCAAATGCGCTCGCTGCCATGACCACAAACAATCCACGATTCAATATGGCCTGTTACGCTGCACGCAAACTCCAAACAGTACGTATAGGATATATCGGTCTTGGCGACCGCGGGTCAGAAGCGGTTGAACGCATCGTTCACTTTGCCGGCATCGACATAAAAGCCATTTGCGATATAAGGATTTCTCAAATAGATCTTGCATTGAGACATCTCAAGGGAACCACCTTTCATCCCAAAACTTATCATGGTGATGATGAAATATGGAAGAAATTATGCGAACGGGATGACATAGATCTTATATATATATGCACACCATGGGCTTTGCATACACCGATGGCGTGCTATGCAATGAATCATGGAAAGCACGTTGCTGTTGAAGTGCCGGCAGCGCAAACATTAGAAGAGTGCTGGCAATTAGTAGACACATCGGAAAAAACAAAAAGACACTGCGTGATGATGGAAAACGAGTGCTTTGATTTTTTTGAAATGCTTACACTCAACATGGCAAGGCAAGGATTTTTGGGAGAAATTATTCACACAGAAGGAGCGTATATACATGACATCAGCCGTTCATTGTTCGACAGAATAAGACGACCGGGTTTGTGGCGGCTTAACGAAAATTGTCATCGTAATGGAAATCTTTATCCTACGCATGGACTCGGTCCGGCTTGCCAGATCATGGATATAAACCGGGGCGACAAACTGACGACGGTCATATCCATGAGCACCGCAGACTTTACCCTGAACGATATCGCAAAAGAAATTAGTTCGAAAGACCCTTCGTTCAGTCAATATGTGGATAAGCCATTCAGGGGCAACATGAATACCTCAATCATAAGGACACAAAAAGGCAAGACAATAATGCTGCAGCACGACATCTCATCCACGCGCCCAAAAAGTTCACGTTACCTGGTAAGCGGAACTAAGGCATTTGCACAAATGGATGCTGAAGCGCCAAAAATTTCGACGACTCACGGCAAATGGCTTTCCGCCAAAGAATTCAAGCAGCTCGAAGAACAGTTTACGTTTCCATTCATCCGGCAGGTAGGCACAGCCGCCCGAAAGATAGGTGGACACGGTGGCATGGATGTGCTTATGGATTGGAGAATGATCGATTGCCTGCGTCATGGCTTACCTCTGGACTACAACGTATATGATGCTGCTGCCTGGAGCGCCCTCGTTCCGTTAAGTGAATGGTCTGTTGCACACGGCTCAGCGCCTGTTGAAGTTCCCGATTTTACGCGTGGCTCATGGGCGAATAACAAACCAATCGACATGTCAATAGCACATGGCACCCTTACGGCAATTAAATAATGAATACTTAAACACAAAAAATATAGATGAAAATATTTATTGGAAATGATGCGAAAGAAACAGGTATAGCGGCTGGAAATGCTGCGGCCGATATGATTAAAGATGCGATAAAAAAGGATGGAAGCGCAAACATACTTCTCGCAACCGGTGCCAGCCAGTTTGAAATGTTGCAACAACTGGTCTCACGCACGGATATTGAATGGAACAAAGTAAGCGTATTCCACCTGGATGAATATATCGGACTTCCTGCGTGGCACAAGGCAAGTTTCCGAAAATATTTGAAAGAACGTTTTCTTGATCATGTACCACACCTGAAAGCCGCGTACCTGATAAACGGTGAAGAGGATCCTGAAACAGAACGCCGCAGGATTAGCGATATTATCAGCAAGCACCCTATATCCGTTGCAATGATAGGCATCGGCGAAAACGCTCACCTTGCGTTTAACGATCCGCCTGCACAGTTTGAAGCCAACGAACCTTACATCATTATCGACTCGCTCGACGAAGAATGCCGTCAACAACAGGTTAATGAAGGTTGGTTCAACAGCGTTGCGGAAGTACCGGCTACAGCGATCAGCATTTCTATTCAGCAGATCATGCATTCGCGACATATCATCTGCACCGTGCCCGACAAAAGAAAAGCCCTGGCAGTAAAAAATTCACTCGAGAAGCCCATCAGTAACATGTACCCTGCGAGTATATTACGAAATCATCCCGACTGCCATCTCTTTCTCGACCATCTATCCGCATCCCTTCTCTCACAGTCCCCAAATTCCAACCAAAACACCCCCGTGTCATGAAACCAAAGCTATTTATCTTTCTAGCCGCCATCTGTTTGCAAGTGTATGCATTTGCAGGCCCGCTAAACACAATTCATTCTGTACCTGACGGCCCTTCAGTCAACGTACATGGAAGGATCGTTAATGAAAATGGCGATCCTGTTGTGGCGTCGGTTACGGTAAAAGGAACTCCAGCCGGAACAACGTCCGACGTTAATGGAGAGTTCAACCTCAGCAATGTAGCCGATGATGCGACACTTGTAATTACAGCAACAAACATCAACCCCGTCGAGGTGAAAGTAAACGGCAGGACCGACATCCTGATAAAGGTGTCGATGAATGTCAATTCGCTCAACGACGTGGTAGTGGTTGGTTATGGATCACAAAGAAAAAGTGATTTAACCGGAAGCTTAAGCCGTTTGAAAGGGGAGGATCTCAGACTTCTGCCTACGCAACGTGTGGACCAGGCGCTGCAAGGTCGGGCGCCAGGTGTAGTTGTACTTAACACAGACGGATCGCCTGGAGGCAATACCGTGATAAGAGTTCGCGGAACCAATTCTATTAACGGCGACAACAATGCGCTGGTTGTAATAGACGGATTGCAGGGCGGAAATCTTAATTCATTAAATCCGAATGACATTGCAAGCATAGAAGTGCTCAAGGACGCGTCGGCAACAGCTATTTATGGTTCGCAGGGTGCAAATGGCGTTATATTAATTACCACAAAAACCGGCCTGATTGGCAAGCCTGTGATCAACTATATAAACGACTTCAGCGCCTCCAAAGTCAGAAACTTTCCGGACCTGATGAACGTGGTTGACTTTGCAAAGGAAACGAACAAAGTCAGGCTGGCTGTTAATGGCGGTGGCACAACTCCTGATCCGATATTTACGGATGCACAGATCGATTCGTTCGCCAGGGTCGGGGGTACGGATTGGATTGATGCCGTTTATCGTACAGCCATCACTCAAAATAACCAGCTTTCTATAAGTGGAGCGAGTGAAAAAATCAGCTATCTGCTATCGGGCGCCTATCTCAATCAACAGGGTGTTCTAAAAAATTCGGCATATAAACGATATAGTCTTCGCGCAAATGTAAAAGGAGAAATAAATAATTGGGTTAGTTTCGGGTTCAATTTCGCATGGTCGAGAGAAAATGCGAATTCGGCATTATTCGGCGGCGCTATTGATTATCCGGGTAACCCGATTGCAGGCGCTATCCGCTTTTCTCCAACAATACCTGTTTATGATGATGCAGGCAATTATAGCAAGGCGGCGTTGCGTTATGCAAACCCAACATTGTGGAACCCCGTGGCCAGCACACTCGAACCGGTTATAAACAATAATACTTTCCGCACAAATATAAATGCCTTCCTTGATTTCAAAATTCTCGAAGGTCTAATATTAAGGGTGTCTGCCGGTGCTATTCTCACCAATGTAAACCGTTACAATTTTTACAATACGAAAACATACACTGGATTGTCGAAGAATGGTTCTGGCACTGTATATGATGAAAACGCGAACTATTTTCAAAACTCCAATATTCTTACCTACGACAAAAAAATCGGCAGGAGCAGGTTCACTGTTACAGCGGTACAGGAACAGAAGTTTACAAAAACATTCTATTCAACAATCAATGCCAGCGATTTTGGTGACCAGGACATTGGCGTTTTCGATCTCGGAGGGGCAAGTTTAGTTACAAGCAATTCCGATTATTCTGAAAGAGTGATTAATTCTTACCTCGGAAGAATAAATTACGCATATAACGATAAGTACCTTTTCACGGCCAGTTTAAGAGGTGACGGTTCATCAGTTTTTGGTAACGACCACAAGTGGGGATACTTTCCGTCGGGTTCAGTAGCATGGAGACTTTCGGAAGAAGAGTTTCTGAAAAACACCGGTATATTTTCGGATCTGAAAATCCGCGCGAGTTTTGGCGTTACCGGCAACCAGGCGATTAATCCCTACCAGACCCTTGCTCATGTGAGCTCCGGTTTCACCTATCCTTACTTTGGAACCGACGAAACAAATCTTGGTTTTTCAATCACTTCTACTTCAAACCCTAAATTGAAATGGGAAAAAACAGCGCAGACAAACTTTGGTATCGACTTATCGGTCTTGAACGGCAGGTTAAATCTTACAGCAGATTATTATAATAAACTTACGTCCGATTTGTTGATTCCAAGAGAACTCGCCACCTACACCGGGATATCCAGCATCATCGACAACGTGGGATCCATACGCAACAGAGGGATTGAGTTGGCGATATCCGGCGATCCTTATGTTAGGGGGAACGTATCCTGGAATACAAGTTTAGTGTTCTCTCATAATAAAGGGAAAGTCATAGAGATAGGAACATCAGACCGTATTCCGTTCACATCTGGTGGTTTCGGCGGCCAGGGCGTACAGAGTCCGTTTATGTTCCTGATTCCCGGACAAGCATATGGACAAATGATCGGCTTTCATTATCTCGGCGTGTGGAAAGAAAAAGAGGCAGCAGAGGCAGCTGCGTTTGGACAGCTTCCAGGTGACCCGAGATACGAAGACATTAATGGAGACGGATCGATTGACCTGCAGGATGAAACAGTTATCGGCAATTCAATGCCAGACTTCACATTTGGTTGGAGTAACAGAATTACGGCAGGTAGCTTTGATGTAAACTTCCTCATCACCGGTTCACAGGGTAATGATCTTTTCAATGTGACAAGAATCGCCTTGGAGTCGCCTGGTGGAACAGGCGCTGCACTTGTGCACCGTTACTCGCCCGATAACCAGGATTCAGATATCCCTGCCATCATCGATCAGCAAACGCGTACCAATGCGGGCCTGGCGAGCAAGGTGAAAATTCCGGGCGCGTCTGGTAACCGCAACTCAAGGTGGGTGGAAGATGGATCGTATGTAAGATTGAAAAACATCACCGTCGGATATAACTTTCCGATTCATCTGATCCGGAAAATCCATTTCAACAATGCAAGGCTATATGTTACAGCAACGAATCTTATCACTATCACGAAATATACAGGACAGGACCCGGAAGTGAGCTCCTACACCAGCAACGATGCACAGCTTGGGTCGGACTTCAACAACTATCCGCAGGTGAAAACATTCAATGTTGGATTAAACGTATCATTTTAAAATTACCAAAATGAAACAGAACATAAAATTGACTAACATCGTTCGGTATGTGATGATTATTTTGGTCGTTGCTGCTGGATCATGTAAAAAACTACAGGAAGACCCAAAGAGTATCATCACGCCTGACACTTATTACAATACAATAGACCAGGTTCAATCTGCGCTTGTAGCGGCTCAAAGCCACCTGTGGGATCAATTCAAGGGCTACCAGGAAGATATGTTCCTGTTCAACCAGGATGATCAAATCACAAGGGGCAACCTGGAGATACCGGAAGATTATGCATCTACTATATGGGCAGCGCACTATGCCGCATTGCTCAATATCAACCAGGCAATTGCCTCATTGAACAAAGGCCTGACAAACACAGGCCAGGAACAGATGGACCAGGTAATGGCGCAGGCAAAATTTCTTCGCGCTTTTAATTATTTCATGCTCGTAAGGGAATTTGGTGGCGTTCCCCTGCTTACCGATGAAACGCCTGATCTCTTCGGCACGCCGGTAGCCAGGTCATCAATTGAAGAAGTATATGCCCAGATCATAGCCGATTTCACAGCAGCTATTGGTAAACTGCCTGTATCATATGAAGATCCCGACCGTGGCTTACCAACGAGAGATGCAGCAAAGGGCCTCCTGGCGAAAGCCTATCTAACGATGGCCACCTATCCCCTGAATAAAACTGAATATTACGCGAACGCAGCACAACTGGCGGGAGAAATCATCGCAGATGGAAATTATTCTCTTGTTCCGGATATCAAGGATCTCTTCAGTGCCGCCACGAAATATGGGCCGGAGATGATGTGGAGTTTCAATTCAAACAACGTCGATCTTGGTCCGGATCCACGGCTTTGGTCTGATATGCAGGGTTTCGGAACAATCTGTGCAGAACCCGCCTGGGAGCAGGCATATCCGCCTTCTCCAAGAAAAGATGCATTCATAGAAACCGAACTGGATGGCGTGAAGTATTACGATCTTGGGGATTATTGGCCAGGTGTCCATAAATTTCAATACGATTCGCCGGAAGATATTGCATCCAACCGGTCGATAGTGAATATGCCTATCATCCGCTTTGCCGATGTGCTGTTGATATTTGCCGAGGCCGACAATATGGCGAACGGTAGCCCTACCCCTGCGGCAGTGGATGCGCTAAACAAAGTAATTGACAGGGGAAATGGATATGTGCCAAATACCGCCGACCCGCTGGCCACGCTTTCGATGTCGAAGGAAGAATTCGATACCAAGGTGATTGAAGAAAGAAATTACGAACTATGTTTCGAAATGGACCGCTGGTTCGACCTGGTAAGGAAGCGGATCCTCGAGGAAAAAACATTGCCGGATTACGTTATCAATTTTACGGAAGACGATTATTTATGGCCGATACCTTCCGTTGATGTAAGAGTAAATAAGCTGGAACAAAATCCGGGCTATTAATTGAATGACATCAATAACAATAAGTGCACAAAGCAAAAACAATCGTGTACTCTCTGTTGATTTTCTTCGAGGGCTCACGATGTTTTTACTTGTTTCACGTTTTGGCCAGTTGTTCGATCCCAGCAGCAGCAAACCGATAGTTGCTCTGTTGGGTAGGCAACTGGAACATGCCTATTGGGATGGTCTGACAGCCTGGGACCTTGTTCAGCCGGTGTTCATGTTTATTGCAGGTGTTTCGATGCCCTTGTCGATTGTGCCGAAGTGGAATAAAGGCGTTAGCTGGAAGCGAACTTTTTATGGTGTTCTTCAACGGTCGCTTATATTACTGCTTCTCGGATGGTTAATTGGATCGACTGCAAGCAGGTCTTCATTTACCAATGTGCTTGCGCAATTATCGGTAACGTATTTTATCTCGTTTCTCCTCATGCGTTTTGCGATAAGATGGCAATTACTGGTGTCACTGCTGTTGATTATTATTACCGACGTTATCTACCGCACGTTTGGCGTGCCCGGTTTCGACCAGCCATTTACCGCCGATCATAACTTCGGATCATGGTTCGATATTTTTTTAACCGGTGGATTGAGTGAAGACCGTTGGGTTGCGTTTAATGCTGTGCCGACGGCTGCACATACGATTTGGGGCGTGGCTACAGGATTGGTATTGATGAAAGACTGGACGCAGAAAAAGAAGACATTGGTATTATTCTTCGCAGGCATTGCAGGTATAATAGCAGGGTATAGCCTGGGCATGTACATACCCATGATTAAACGGACCTGTACAAGCAGTTTCATTTTTGCAAGTGGCGGATGGGCGGTTGCCATTCTCGCTGTCTGCTACTATGTAATGGATGTAATAAAACTAAAGCGATGGGTATTGCCATTTGCGATTGTCGGGATGAACCCACTGTTCATTTACCTGTTTTGGCATTCAGGCGGAGCCAGGGTGATGGAATCGTTGGCAGAACCAGTCGTGTACAGGTTGTTCGCATGGTCGGGGCAGATGGCTGTAAACGCCGTTATGGTGCTTGTTGTCGCTTTTATGATGTGGTATATATGTTATTTCATGTACCGCCGGAATATTTTTATAAGAATTTAGATTAACAGTTATCGACAAACCCACCAGATGTTGACACGCAGGATTGGAAATTATCGCTGGTTCATTGCTTTTCTACTATTCGCGGCTTCAACAATTAATTATATCGACAGGCAGATATTCGGCCTGCTTAAACCAGAACTCGAGCAGGTGTTCAAATGGACAGAGACAGATTACAGCAGGATCGTGATGGTCTTTACCGCGTGCTATGCAATAGGGCTTTTGTTTTATGGGAGAGTTATCGATATAGTGGGTACAAGAGTGGGTTTCATTATTTCGGTGAGTGTGTGGAGTATTGCTGCTATGCTTCATGCAGCTATACGGAGTACCGCGGGATTTGCCTGGGTACGAGGATTGCTCGGTATTGGCGAATCGGGAAATTATCCCGGTGGGATAAAAACAACCGCAGAATGGTTTCCTGAAAACGAGCGTGCTATTGCAATAGGTATTCTCGACTCTGGCGCTAATGTCGGTGCTTGCGTTGGACCAATACTCGTCCCTTTCCTTCTTGACAACTTCGGATGGCAGTCTGCTTTTCTTATTACGGGTTCCCTCGGTTTCATCTGGCTTATCTGCTGGATAGTTTTTTACCGGGTACCTTCTAAACATACACACCTTTCGGAAATCGAACGAAACTATATCAATAACGATGCTCCTCTTAATGAACGTGAGGAAGCGAAAGTGTCGTGGTTAAGGTTATTAAAACTAAGACAGACGTGGGCCTTCATCGTCGGAAAATTTTTTGCGGATCCGATATGGTTCTTCTTCCTTTTTTGGTTGCCATCTTACTTTCATTCCCAGTTCAATCTCGACCTGAAGAGCCCCGGTATGGCCCTCGCTCTCGTGTACGCAGGAACGTTCATTGGTGGACTTGGAGGTGGATACTTTTCTTCCTGGCTGATCAAAAAAGGCGTCCCGGTTTATAAAGCGAGAAAACGCGCGTTGCTAATATCTGCGCTGTTGGTGGTTACAATCATGGCCACGCGATACATAACCAACATGTGGGCCATCGTTGCACTGATAAGCATATCGGTGGCGGCCAACCAAGCCTGGAGCGTGAATATATTTACGATAGTTCCCGATATGTTTCCAAAGAGTGTTGTCAGTTCTGTAACAGGCATTGGCGGAATGGCCGGTGCAATCGGGAGTGTATTGTTACCTGTGTTTGTCGGCTATATACTTGACTATTACAAGGCGGCGGGAAACATTGTTGCCGGCTACAACATAATTTTTATCATTTGTGGCACTTCGTTCATGATCGCCTGGCTGATAATACACCTTTTGATTCCAAAACTCGATAAAGTGACATTCGTTGAATAGAACATTTGTTTTGATTGCAATCCTGTTTGCGTCGGCATGCACAGAAACTGCACCCGTTAAAATGTATTCATACGACGTCGTAGTGATTCGAAACGGCGAGCGCCTGTTTGGAAAACATTGCACCGCATGTCATAATTTTTATCATGATGACCTGGCCCCTGAGTTATCACACATGACTTCGCGCAAATCGTTTGAATGGATAAAGACTTTCATTCAAAATCCCGCTGCAGCTATCAAATCAGGCGACACAACAGCGACTAAACTTTTTGAAGAGTACAAAACGGTGATGCCCTCATTTTCTTTTTTGAATGATGACGATCTGAATGCGGTAATATCTTACATCCATGCACAACATCAGCCCGAGCAGGTTATGGAAGCTGAGGATACTCATAATATTAAAAATCCTATCCCTGATACTATTGAAACATCCGGTGTAACCGTGGGCGTTAAGCCTTTTGCAAAAATTCCGGCCTCATCGGATGAAGTTCCGCGCACCCGAATAATTAAACTCGATTTCCAGCCTGGTTCTAACGATGTATATGTATTGGATCTTCGGGGTAAGTTCTATAAAATCTCAGGCGACAGTGCGATCCTGTTCATGGATATGGCGAAATTGCGACCGTTCTTCATTCAGGAACCTGGTATGGCGACAGGATTTGGAAGTTTTGCGTTTCATCCGGATTTTGTTAAAAACGGATTATTTTATACAACACATGCCGAAGCGCCTGGTTCCGGTAAAGCTGATTTTGCATATGGTGATTCCATATTGGTTACATTGCAATGGGTATTAACCGAATGGAAAATGACGCCGGAAACTTTTCCCTTTAGAGGCAACAGTCGGGAGCTACTGCGAATCGATATGCCTACAACTATTCACGGTATCCAGGAAATAGCGTTTAACAGTACAGCGAAGAAGTCCGACGAGGACTATGGTTTATTATATCTTGGCATTGGAGATGGCGGCAGCACGTCAATTGGCAAACCACTGGTTTTCGACCATCCTGCACAAATATGGGGATCTATCATCCGGATTGATCCATCAGGAAACAATAGCGCAAACCGGCAGTATGGAATTCCGCAGTCAAATCCTTTTGCGAAGAATGCGGATGGCAGGGTTTCGAAAGAAATTTATGCCTATGGTTTTCGAAATCCGCATCGTTTCAGTTGGAGCAAAGCAGGTCAACTACTGGCAGTTAATATCGGGGAACATAATATTGAATCTGTGAACCTGATCGAGGCCGGACATTTTTACGGCTGGCCGATAAGAGAGGGTACATTTGCTGAACGTTTTTATAATCATTCCGGCCGCGTTTATCCGCTTCCCGCAAATGATTCGATGTATCACGTAACCTATCCCGTTGCCCAATTTGATCATGATGAAGGAACTGCAATAAGTGGTGGATTCGAATACACAGGATCAACGCTGGAAACACTTAAAGGCAAATTTATTTTCGGAGATATTGGCACGGGCAAACTGTTTTATATTCAAACGAATGAATTGAAGCAGGGAAGGCAAGCTAAAGTTAAACGATGGAACGTTTCCCAGAATGGAACGCCGACAACTCTGGCGGATTTGTGCGGTAACAGCAGGGTTGATATGAGGCTGGGAGTGGACGCGCGGGGCGAGATGTATATACTGACAAAAATAGATGGTAAAATATATCGACTGGTTAACCATGGAAAATGAAGGGCATGAATAGATTGCATTTTGTGTTGCTGTTATTGACGATTGGTTTGAACGGACGTTTGCTGGCACAAAAAAATATTGTTCCTGGAAAGATCGATGTACCATATCCAACACTAATTCATCTTGCGTTTGAATGGTATTTCGAAGGCGATAATAACAACAACAGTTCCGCAACAATAATGTTCCGGGAAAATTCGGCAGCCGATTGGCGCGAAGGGATGCCGCTTAGAAGAATAGAGAAAGGAGAGTATGAAGGATTTCAATGGAAAAACCGCTATTCGGGCTCGCTCTTCGATCTTAAACCCGGGACTCAATATGAGATCAGGCTCACAATTTCCGATCCGGACGGTGGCGGAGTTGAAAGAACTGTAGAAGTTGCAACAAGAAAGGTTCCGGATCCTCGTATCAATACTGAAATAATTGATATCGAGCCGGGCGACTATGACACATTGGTTACAAAAAGCGGCACACCCGAAAAACCAGTCGTGTATACCTGTAGTAGTGGAGGCGCAAAATTTCAATATGTCGACTTGCGTTACAGGAAACATGTTTTTATCCAGGGGTTAAATATTGAGAATCTTAGTACGGAAGGCATAGGTATAGGTATGGATGGGGCCGTAGATTGTTCAATCATCGGGAATAACATTCACGCGGTATATGGAATAGTGGCCGATATTCCAGGAGCGACTAATTGCTATGTAAGCAATAACATCATTACAGGCACATGTAAATGGGCGCTTTCATCGTTGGGCAATGACGGAGAGAACATCGGCGAAGGAATTCAATTGACTGGTCCGGGAAATGTAATCTGTTATAACCGTGTTAGTGCCTTCAGGGATTGTATTTCGACAATGGAAGGCGTCAGGGCAACCGACCAGGTGTGCGTGGATATCTACAACAATGACATTTCTCAGGGTGTGGATGATGCCATTGAAGCAGATTTCTGCGCCTCAAACTGCAGGATTGTGCGAAACAGGATTACTGATTGTTGTGTGGGATTAAGTTCACAACCCAGTCTTGGCGGCCCAACCTATTTTATACGCAACGTGATGTATAACATCGTTCACAGTGGTTTTAAACTAAAGCGTTTCAGCAGGGGTGATGTAGTGTTGCATAATACCTTGGTGAAAATCGGGGTGGGCCTCGGTGGAAACAGTAAAATGGATTATGCATATTTCAGGAACAACTTAACATTTGGTGGCCCAACATACGGCATCATAATACCCGGAGGATATGATACCGGTCGGCCATTTGCTGCTGATATTATAGAGCCTGGCGCTCACAGTGATTTCGATTACGATGCCGTCGGCGTTTGGGGGACGAAGTACGCTGCGCGTATCGGTAAGAAGCGATTTGGTGTGGTAGAAAAAAATGGTATAGAGCGGCTTGATATCGGAAAGACATTTTCAAACGTACCGCTACCGGAAAAGCCTTTGAATACCACAAATACAGTTCCCGATCTGCGACCGTCACATGAAGCAAAAGTGATAGATCGGGCCCAGATCATTCCGAACATCAACGACCGGTTTACGGGCGCCGCGCCCGATATTGGCGCGTATGAAGAAGGTTCGGATCTGCCCCAATACGGACCCACGCTTTGATGGTTAATATAGTTGCAAACGGCGGAATAACCTACAGTTAACATACCGGAGTCGGCAATGAAAGTAGTCATCAATTGGATTTATCACTAAAGAATTTCTTCGACAATTCGATAAGCACCGTTTTGTTTGCTCCTTCATGTGCAACATGACCGGTGTTTGGCAAAATCCATAAACAGAAGTTGGGAATATTGTTGGCATTTAAAACACATTCCAATGGAATACTACTATCGTGATCTCCCAGGATAATCATGGTTTTCGCCTTCATATTCTTCAGTTCTCCGGCGCTAAGCGATACATTATAATTGGGAAATTGTTCCAATATCGAAATGATTTGAGCTTTGTCCGTTTGAAAGTCTTTCATCCATGTAAGCTTTTCGATGTTTTTAGGAGCGAATTCTTCAAGCCAATCCGGGTAGTTTTTCGCGTTCCGGGTGCCACAGGCTCCAATTGAAATAATTGCTTTAACGGCACCCTTTTAAATCGAGTTTCAGCGAGTCGTTGCTCCCTTCTTGTCAATTACATATTCCAAAAGGTCACCCGGTTGGCAGTCCAATGCTTTACAAATTGCGTCTAAGGTACTAAAACGAATTGCTTTTGCCTTTCCTGTTTTCAGGATAGAAAGGTTGGATAATGTCAAATCAACTCTTTCAGAAAGTTCATTCAGAGAAACTTTTCGTTTTGCCATCATTACGTCTAAGTTTACAATAATCGGCATAGTTTACACTGTTAAATCATTTTCGGATTTGATGTCTACGGCATTTTGCAATAATTTTTCAAATATTGCCGCAGCAGTCGCCACTACAACAGAAGCAAACGTTGTTACGATACAAATGGCAAGAAAACCGGCAGGATCGTCTTCTTTGTTATGGAATATCCTGATGTATAGCCCCGCCGCCACGATTAAAATGCTTATTACGATTGCACAATGCTTTATATTCTTTAAAGTCTTAACAGCGCTTGATGTGAATATTTTTTTTTGCGCGATGTAGCCAAGTAATCTGAAAGCGTTGTACAGTGCAACAAAAAAAGGGATTGATGTTACGTATCCATACAAGATAAACGGGTCAAGGTAAATGCTGATCAGGTCTAAGTCTGCGGCCCTTCCTTCAGTTAAAGGCAACCGAATCAAAATGGCAAGTGCCACGATGCCGATAAGCACGATCACTGCCTGGAGAAACACTATTGAAATTCTTTTCATAGTAGCGGTGTGAAAGATTTGAATTATGTCACAATAATAATAAATAATTATTGATAAACGATAATAATTTGTTGTTTTTGTAAGATATTTTCAGTCACTGAAACCCCTTCTCAGGCCGTTAGGATTAGCTCCTCGTCAGCTACCTGTCAAAGCAAATACGATGTATTTCGTATATATTTGAATCATGAAAATCCTGTTTACGTTTTGGTGTGTACTTTTTCTGTACACACCGCAAAAATTCGCCGACATCACCCTTGCTATCACCGGTTGCAATGTCATTACGATGAATTCTGAGGGCGTTTTGAAAAATCAGACTATCCTGATCAGTCAGGATAAAATTGTGGCGATCCTTCCAGCCGACCAGTGGGGGAACAAACAGGATATAGAAACTATTGACGGACGAGGCAGGTATGTGATACCCGCACTTACCGACATGCACATTCACGTCAATAAATACAGTGATTGGATGTTTCCGCTACTACTTTTGTATGGCGTAACGACCATCCGGGTGATGGGAGGAAGCGAAGCGGTGCTAAACTGGCGCGATAGCGTTAATAATGACCTCAAGCTTGCACCGGAAATACATTGTGCCAGCCAGGTGATTGATGGACAACCTCCTTTTTGGGGCGATCTCCATGAGGGGCCGATCCTAACGGAGGTCGACTCGGTGGCGCAGGTCATCAACGCTCAACTTACTAAAGGTTACGAATTCATTAAAGCCTACAATCGGTTGGATAAGGATGTATATGCCGAAATCAGAAAGGTGTGTTTCAATAACAACATTAAGCTAACGGGTCATATCCCTACGTCGGTGAACAAAGAAGATATTTTCACCGGGGAAACCGGAGAAATCGAACACCTTAGCGGTTATGCGAGATATGCGAGCAACATAGATTCAGTGAGCAAAGAGGCGTTGGCAAAGAATTCGGACATGACGCATGATCATGAGCTCGCGCAAAATGTTTCTTTAGCTAAAATGAAATCAGCTGCAGAAAAAACACGCAGGTTCAACATCTGGAATTGCCCAACGCTGATTGTTCATGGTATAAAAACCGACTCGATATTTTGTAGGCAACTGCTTAACACAAAACTTGCCGGGAAACTAGCCCCGGTATCGGGATGGTGGAAGAGCCAGGGTTATAAAATAAAACCCGGTGATGACAAGCTCTGGCAGTTTAAAAAAGCAATGACCAAACAACTTCATCAACAAAAGGCCTTTTTATTAGCCGGTACCGACAGTCCTGTGCCGTGGGTGGTGCCGGGCCTTTCAATGCATCAGGAACTGGCATTTTTAGTTGAGGCAGGATTGTCTAACTACTATGCTTTAAAAACGGCGACCGTAAATCCCTCCATTTGGTTCGGTAACCTGTATAATAAGGGAACAATTGAAAAAGGAAAAGCCGCCGACCTGATTATCTTATCTGCAAATCCTCTTGAAAATATTCGAAATACACAAAAAATTGTTCAAGTGATTTATAAAGGAAAGTTATTCAGAAGGGCTATTAAGTAAGGAAATCGAGGCGTTAATGATGTTGGCATAGCAGTTTCAAGTCGGTTATCATTAGATTAGGTCGGTCAATAGGAACTGCAAGATCAATTTTTCTTTTTTCAAGTTATGAAATCGTGTCCTTTTCTCCACTTTACACGCGTCCGATTTTATACAAAGTCGAATTACCTGATCCGGAAATGATGTAAAGTAACCTAGCGGTCCCAATGCAGAAATTTTCAGCGATGAAATACAGAAATGCTTAACAGATTTATTCGGCCGCAAATACACCTAATGCGCCAACTGTTGCGTTAGCGAAAGAGTGATCCACGAACGTATATTCGCCTTTTTCGGGAAGAACAAATTCTATGACAGCGCCTTGCGCAGGACCAACGAGCGCGGCCTGCATTCCTCTAAGCTCATTAGCAGGATTTCCGTCCAGCCAAACTTTGTCGAGAATGGTTCCGATAACGTGAAAGCTTGAGATAAGATTGGGTCCAACGTTTAAAAAATACAAACGGATCCTTTCGCCTGCTTTCACACGAATTGGCCGGGTTATATATTGGGCCACCTTTCCATTGAAAGCAACATAAGTTGGAATTCTTTTTAGAGCAAGAATGGTATCGGCAATATATGTCGCACCTTGCGGTGTCAAATAATATTCATTTTGCACGATTGCAAATTCTTTATCTACTTTTCCAGGATAGCCATCTGCGGGTTCAACGATTACCATTCCTACCATGCCTGATATCATGTGTAACAATACCATTGGCGTTCCGCAGTGATACATGAATACTCCCGGATAATTGGCAGTCCAGGTAAAATGAATCGTCTCTCCGGGATAGATCGTTCTATATTTATCTTCAGGGTTGACCATTGCTGAGTGGAAGTCTATAGAATGGGGCATAGGTTTCAGCATATGGTCTCCGACACTCATCTTCATCATTGCGGTGTCATTGGTTCTGTCGGTCATGGAAAACTTAATTGTCTGTCCGACTTTTACTCTTAAAACGGGTCCTGGCAGAGAATCTCCAAAAAGCCAGGCGCCAAAGGATACGTCTCTTTTTACGGTGAACTGTTTATGCGTGACATCGATCTTTACTTCAACCGTATCGCCATCCTGCAGTTTTGGAACATTTGGTCCGTAAGCGAGAGGGCCTGTTTGTTTATCGTTATCGGGTTGGGTAGTTACAGTGGCTTTTGGAGCGCCATAGACTTTTTTGTACGAGCTGTCGTCTGAGCTTTTGTTGTTGTTACAGGAACAAAGAATTAATAGAGTTGAAAAAATCAGGAGAGGTTTCATATTCAGGATTTTTATGAAAAACTTTGCGTAGTTTGAATTTAAGCCACATCTGTGGGCGCATAAGTCGCAAAGCTTAAAATTGACAATTTCAATTACGAAAATATGCCTTTTCCGTTTAACAAATCTTCGTCGCTTACGGGTAACGGTTAAGACATCAACTTTAAGGTACAGTCGGTAAACACTTAATTTCAGGTATTTTCGAACACGGAGTTTCTGTTTTTTTCACTCATTTTTTGGCTTATTATGTTTCGCCAGCAATAAAAAAACGTCGGCTTCGCTTTTTACAATCGCTTTTTTAATCCTGAAAAAGTATCTCGTTAACACTTATTCTGTACCAGCCGACAGTTCAGGCAAATTGAAGAAGTGGATTTCAACTCAAACATTGTTTCCAGGTTATGCGATGGAAAACCATGGCTTTTATCATCCGGCATATCAGAAAGATGGTGGACAATCCCCTGGTGATTCTTACCTCATGGCTAAGTTGACAAACGCGCAGACGGCACGAGAATTAAAAGAATTCGCAGAGAACAACGTTTTGAACGTTTGGAATTTCATCAGGCTCACTAACCACTGCCCGTAGTTCCAGTACTTAGAATCACTACATCGAAACTCATTATCCTGCATGTGATTACTCACTTTATCCTTACATATTTTTCGATAATATGCCGGTCTATCCCTGCTTCTTCCACTTTTTCCAGGCCGCTCTGAATTAAAGTATCATTTTCTACAGTCACCGTAAATTGAAACGTTTTGCCTTCCCACTCCCGGTAGTTGCAATATTCCAGGTGCTCGGTATACTGATTGCCCGACAGTGTATAGGGGCCGGCGCCTGAATCAAAAACAGCAGACAAGGAATCTTTTCCTTTGTTCAAATCGTGTTTTAGAAACGCAAAATGTGTCTCATTAATCACTTTGATCATTTTCTGTGTTTTTCTGTAGTCTGTGTAAGACGTATCGCCGTTTTGAATAGTGGTGCCTGAAATAAGTTCCCAGGTTCCCAAAATAGGGACGGAGGGCTGTTGCGATTCCGCATCCGCCGTTCTTGAATTGCATGCCATTACAGTAAGGCTGATTAGTGTTAGGGCTATATTAAAATTCATCTGGTATAATTTTAAGAAGATATTTCCATTCGCTTCAACAAATTATCCTGCAAAGTGTATACGTGTTTAACCGTTCCATCAAAGATTGTGTTGTTCTCGAAATCCTTTACGATTTGATGAACAGTAATTTCTAAAGTCCCGTCTTGTTGTTCATTAATTTCCACTGGTTGCACGCGCGGATTTATTTCTGCCCACTGTCTTGTCCAATACTCTCTTATTTCATCGTGCCCGTTCACATAGCCTCCTTCAAAAGCTTTTGGCCATTGTACAGCCGGATGCATAGTAGACAGCGCCGTATCGATGTCTCGTGCATTGAATGCAGAATAGGCCTTTCTGATTAAGTCTTCGTATTTGGAAGGCATAAAAAAATTGTTTTAGCAAAGTTAGTGATATGTTGGACTCTGCTTAAAAGCAGTAGGTGTCATCCCCGTATGCTTTTTGAACGCACGGTTAAAAGACGCCTTCGAATTAAATCCGCATTCATATGCAATGCCCGGCAGTGTAAGCCGGCGGCTATCCTGTGAAAGTAATTTTTCTTTGACCCTCGATCTTCGATATCCTCCTTTGCAATATCATGACGAGTGAGTTCTTTTTCGACACTGGAAAAGTCGCCAGCAGTTACGCCAATGGTGACGTTATTCTGCTCGCCGGTATTTACGATGTTGCCGTGGCTTCCGTAGAAGTTGTTCTGCATAAATGTTTGTATTTTGTCGTTTATCTTTCTTCTGTCCTGCAAATTGTCGAAGTCTGTCACCTGACCCAATTCCTCGTCTACGCTAAGCATGACGTCAAGAAGTTTGCTCCTTAGATGAGAAAGGATGGACACCGCAGCAGTAGCGGAAACCTGCTTGGAAGCGTTAAGCACGACAAAAAAGGGATTGCCCTGCTCGATTATTCCTCGACTCAATACACTACATACGTCGAACGACAATGGTATTATTAACTCTGCCGATTTTTTATTTTCGATCAGTGACTCAAGAGCTGATATGCTATCGTAAAAATCGAAACTGGACAACATTTCATCCCATCCTTTGCCATACCCAGTTGTTGCGAGTCTCATCGTGCCTTGAACGATGCCAGTCAGCCTATTGCCGTTTGCATACGAACAGGTTATTGTCGAAGCAAACGTTCGATAAGTCGGTAAACCTGACCGATCAGTGTAGCCGTTTAATTCCGCGTCGACCCAGTGAATGAACTCCGTGTTTTTGAGATTCCTGGCGAGTACCTTGGTTTTAAGAAACGGGCTTTGCAAAGAAACTTTCGAATCAATCAATTCATTAATGATGTCAGCAATCAATTTCATAATGTCCACTACAAAAATACGAAAGTGAAGGCTGAAAATTGTAAGCAACTGTAGCGCAACAACTATGGCACGTTCAAGGTTTGGCACGCCAACACAGTTTGCTTTTGTTTTTTTGCAAACAAGTATTCAGATGATTGAAGACAATATCATTTGAAGCGATGATTTTTCCAGGCCGAAAATTTGCTTTTACACCGTGTTTAGCAATGTTGATCACCTGTAAAAGGGGTTCGGACTTTTTTAAGTACCTCGTGGTTTCTTCGATTTTCATTAACTATATACAATCCGGTGGTTGCGATGGACTTATGGCCATTATGAGTGGCAGCTATCCCCAGTCCCAATATTGCGGAGGTTTGGTCCGTGTTTAAATGTTTCAACGAATAGAAGTCGCACTTGATTCCGAGCTTTTCTTTTATATGTGCGCGCCACCTGCGGCTGATTTGTTCTTCACGAATCTTTTTCGGACCAGGTTTAAGTCCTACGCTGAATACATAGCTTTTCAGATCACATCCTTCCAATGCTTTTGCTAGAAGGGTAGAGCAACATCCTTTATGGTGCGTACTACCCATTCATACTGCTGGCTTTTCAGAATGAGATACTTTACTGTTTGAGATTCCAGGTCGACATGTTCACCCTGAACCCGAAGAATCTCGGTGGTTCGACTACCGGAGTGAAAAAAGATGTTGATGAATAATCACAGACGTTCGTCGAATTCTTTAGTGAACTCATCTATTCGACGGCATTCATCAGGAGTAAGTATGCTTCGCAGTCTACGCACAACCCTTTTCTTCTTTAAATCTCGAGCCGGATTGAAATCTATAGCACGATATTGCGGGATAAGCATATCAATTTATGGAAATAGTTGTCTACAACTATACATCTTGCTCCGTGCAACATAGGCACGGTCAAGGGTGCTTTTGGAACATGCATATTTTGTCAAGAAAGCAGGCTAAAGTTTACGTCCTCTGCCTTTCTTTTTACTATTGGCCTTTAAATTCTCCATTAGTTTCCTTGTAGTTTCAGGCAGCCCATACGTTTTATGTGGATTATGAAAAGCATCTTTAAGACGGTCAGAAATTGTGGACCATTTGACATCCGGGCCAACAAATTCGACAGGCAAATCAAAATTGATATCATCATGATGTATCAATGATTGCTTCACCATATTTATATTCAAATCCGGATATTTCTTTTGACAGGCATTAAGCAATTGATCCAGAGTGTATTTCTCCAATAAAGAATACATATCAACAAAATCCTTCAATCGCTTACCGGAATGGAAAATGGCATTAAGTTTCATTGCTCCTATATCAAGCAGGGAAACCATGCGGATCCCTTCAATGATTTCAATATTCTCTATTAGCGCATATTGATGGGCAATCAAATCGATTTTTACATCATTAACATAACAGAAAACCCCGTTCGTCAGGGTCCGCACTTCTTCTGCGCTATAATTTGTAGCCAGATGATTTCCGAGCTCAGAAGCATTAAAAGCTGAAGTTGAAAATAAATCGATATCTACAGATATCCGGTGGCCTATCAGTAAGGCGAGAGCCGTGCCACCCACCAGGTTAAAATCTTTAAATTTATCATCCGCCATCAATTTCTTGATCAAATCCAGTGTCCCCTTTTCGACTGACTTCGTGCGTAACATGCCAAATCCTCCTTTTTCAATTTAAAATAGTTACACACGTTTTCAATTGCATAGTCAGGCAGATATTTAATTTCGGATTTTAGTACTTTGATCACTTTGCTTTTCCCATAAAACCGGATCATTTCTTCCCATTCCTGTTTATTGCCACGTTCAATGACGCGGTCAATAACACCCAAATACCCTTTCTGCCAGTCAATTTTATCAATATTGGAATCCCAAAATAATCGCTTTGGCAGATTGGGCTTTTGCCCGTTCTTCGACTTTATTATGTTTTTGAGAAGCCCCATAATTATCTAAAATTACGACAATTGCCTTCTTTTTGCAAGAGGTGGTATAACTATCAAGATTTTTAAAAAATAAAATTTACTGAACGGAATATTACCGGACAATTTTTAGTACCGGAATATTAGTGACTTGTGATTTTGTTTTCAGGTTGCCTTGCTCATCAAAAAGTTTTCCTTTCACCATTTGCATATTTCCTGCAATATTATTTTTGTTTGCTCTTACATAGATTTCAGTTGTTTTTACGCTTCTATGCCCCAACATTTTACTCACTGTTTTAAGTGTCACTCCCTGGTTAAAAGTGACCTCATTAGCAAAAAAGAACCGAAACTGGTGCGTGTTGTTCAACATCCTGGTATTGATAATTCCAGCAATTTCTTTCAGGCACCTGTTGTAATACTCGTTCGAAGGCACAGGAAGCAACCGGCCAGAGCGGCAATTAACCGGGTGACCCTTGTATTTCTCAATAATTTTTTTGACAATGGGTAAAAGTGGTACAGATTCATCAAATCCTGTTTTTTGACGGTTTTTACTGATCCACGGCTGTCCATCCATTCCCCTGATAATATCTCTGGGTTCGGCAGCATAGGTCTCCTGGTAAGAGAACCCTGTAAATGCCTGAAATATGGCTGTAGCCTTCCGTGTTTTTGTAGCCTTCATTTACCATGAGAGATAATTTTGGAGTAGG
>JAEUVS010000081.1 GCA_016786745.1 Chitinophagaceae bacterium
GGAAGGTGAAGGAGTGGAGATAAACGGCGGCGTATGGAGATATCATCCTACCAAAGACAAATTCGAGGTGGTGGCCCATGGATTCAGCAACCCCTGGGGTATTGACTACGATGCCAAAGGACAATTATTTATTACTGCATGTGTGATACCGCATTTGTGGCACGTGATTCCAGGCGGAATTTATCACCGCCAGGGCGGGCAGCATTTCAATCCTTATGTATACGACGATATCAAAACGATAGCCGATCACAGCCACAGGTCGGCGCATGGAGGCGCGCGGATATATTTGTCGGATGCGTTTCCATCGTCTGAATACGGAAGGATATTCATGGCAAACATTCATGAACACGGAATATTGTCGGATGTGTTGGAGCATAAGGGATCGGGATTCAGCGGCCACCACGGCGATGATTTCATGATGGCAAACAATGCCCAGTTTGTAGGATTTAGTATGGAGATCGGTCCCGAAGGAGCGCTGTATGTTCTCGATTGGCACGACGCGGATATATGCGGTGCGGATGTATTGAATAAAGAAACAGGAAGAATTTTTCGGGTAACTCCGCAGCAATCGCTCGCTGAAAACTGGGCGGGTCGTTACGATGATATTTCTAAATTGACAGATGATCAACTCGTGCAACTGCAAACCAGTAAAAGTGAATGGCATGCGAGAAGAGCCAGGCTGGTATTGCAGAACAGGGCCTCAAAAAAATCTTTAAGCGCATCTGTGCAAAGTAAATTAAGACAATTGATGTCGTCGTCTGCAAACGCCGATTGGCGGTTGAGAGCCTTATGGTCGCTGCATGTTACGGGAGGAATTAACAACAACGAATTGCTTGCATTGCTCGATGATAAAGATGAATACATGCGGGCGTGGGCGGTACAGTTATTGTGCGAAGACAAAACACCGCCTAAAGAAGCCGTGCAGAAATTTTTGGCTGCGGCAGGAGCTGACCGTTCCCCGGTTGTAAGGCTTTATATTGCTTCAGCATTACAACGGATCGACAACGCTTCGAGATGGGATATCGCTGAAAAACTTCTTGCTCATGCCGAAGACAGCGCCGATCATAACATTCCAAAAATGATATGGTTTGCGGTAGAGCCGTTGGTAAAAGAGAAAGCTTCAAGGTTTCTCTCGTTAACGCAGAAAAGCCAGGTACCGCTTGTTACACGCTTCATCGCCCGCCGTGCTGTTGACGAAAACAAGCTGGATGAATTGATGAATCTGCTCGGCCAGTCTTCTTCACCAAAATTTGAAATTCTTGCAGGCATGAGAGATGGACTTACCGGCCGTTATGATTTAAAAGCGCCGGCGTCGTGGAAAAGTGTCTATGCAACTCTTTCCAATTCTGGTGATAAACGTATCGCACAACTTGCGCTTTCGGTATCACAACAATTTGGAGATACAGAAGCTGCACAACGCCTGCTGGCGACTTTGCGTAACAACAGCGCCTCCATTGAAGAGCGGCGTGAAGCGATGCAGGGACTTGCAAACAGGCAACTTGATGAATTGGTGCCGCTACTACCCGGATATTTAAAGAATCCTGATTTGAGAATTGATGCTATAAGAGCGGTAGCAGCTTACGATGATCGTGAACTGGGTGATCTGCTTATGAAAATGTATCCTTCGTCTGATCAGAAAGAAAAGCTCGAGATTATTCAAACATTGTCTTCGCGGCAAACCTATGGCTGGATGCTTACTAATGCGCTTCGGTCGAACAAAATTCCCAAATCCGAAGTGCCTGTATATTGTGCCCGTCAACTTTTGAGAGTAGTGGGCAGCGGGTTCCTCGAGGTGTGGGGACCTCTTGAAGAGTCCGGCGCCGATCGTGTGGCTTATTCGAAATACAAACGGATACTTAATCAGCAATCATTGCTGCACGCAAATCCGGCAAAAGGAAAAGAAGTGTTTATGAACACGTGCGGTCCATGTCATAAGTTATATAATGACGGCGGTTCTATTGGTCCTGATCTTACTGGTTCCAACCGGAGAAATATCGATTACCTGTTAGCTAATATTCTCGAACCATCAGCTGAGATACAGGACGACTATAAAATGGTTGTTGTCAGCACCCGCGACGGTCGGAATTACTCCGGGAACATTATCAGTCAGAATGATCGCCAGGTAACGTTGCGCATTGTAGGTAAAGAACCAGTTGTGTTGAACAAGTCATCTATCCAGACGATGGAAACTACTCCCGTCTCGATGATGCCTGCGGGCTTGCTCAACAATCTTCCGGATAATGACGTAGTAAATCTTGTTTCTTATTTGTCGTCCGAATTTCCCGTAGGAAAAGCGACGGATAAAAAATAGTCATATGCAAACACGCAGACAATTTCTAAACGATACGTCAAGACTCGCGGCCGCCACGGGTTTTATTTCTTTTCCCGGGGCGTTGAATGCACGTATTACGAAGCCATCGGATACTATCAACATCGCTCTGATTGGCTGTCGCGGTATGGGTTTCGGCGATCTGCAGAACGCGTTGAAAGTTCCTGGGATAAAATGCATAGGCCTTTGTGATATAGACCGCAATGTACTCGCGCAACGGAAGAATGATGTGATCAAACTCCAGGGTAGCGAACCAATAGTATATAGTGACTTTCGCAAAATGCTCGACAATAAAGACATTGACGCGGTAATTATCGGCACGCCCGATCACTGGCATTGCCTCCCATTCATCGCTGCATGTGAAGCTGGTAAGGAGATTTATGTTGAAAAACCACTTGCCAACAGCTTAGCCGAATGTGAGCTGATGATGCGCAGCGCCCGCAGGCATAAACGTATTGTACAGGTGGGGCAACAACAGAGAAGTGGCCCTCATTTTATCAACGCGGTTAAATTTATCCAGGATGGAAAAATCGGCCAGGTAAGAAAGGTGAACGTATGGGGAAACTTCAATTATGGAATTGGCCAGCCGGTGGTTCCGGACAGTGAAGTACCTGCGGGTGTTGACTACGATATGTGGCTGGGTCCTGCGCCGAAACGAAATTTCAACAAGAATCGCTTTCATAGTAATTGGAGAATGTTTTGGGATTATGGAGGCGGATTGCTCACCGACTGGGGTGTGCACCTGCTTGATGTGGCATTGTGGGCAATGGATGTGAAGACTATGCCATTATCTGTAACGGCTACGGGCGGAAATTTTGCTTTCGCTGATCATGCGCATGAAACTTTCGATACGATGTCTGTCAGCTACCAGCTGAAAGATCTTGTAATCAACTGGGAACATACGGCCGGCATACAAACGGGGCCGTATAACCGAAGCTATGGACTTGCATTTGTGGGCAACAATGGCACACTGGTTATTGATAGAAACGGGTGGGAGCTGATACCTGAGGTAGACGAAGGAAAGTACAAAACGCCCGCGGTACCGAAATCAGGTGGGAGCGAATCGCATGAGTTGCACATGAGAAATTTTATTGAATCGGTACGGGAGAAAAGGGACCCGGTTTGTACCATTGAAATGGGACGCCTTGTAGCCATGTATGCGCATTTTGGCAACATTGCACTTAAAACGAATTCCCGGCTCGTATTCGATGAGCAGGCGTTTAATTTTGGCGACAACTCCGCCGCTAACGCGCTGATCGCCCCGGCATACCGTACTCCATGGGTGTTGCCAAAAATTTAAATGATAAGTATCTCGCAACACGATCGGGAGATTTCGTATCGGGTAATCTTGAACTCTTGCTATAAGTCATCATTGCAGGATCACGGGCACTTTTCGTTGCGAAACATTCATTTTTTGCACGGGCCGCTCGTCCCATCGCTCGTTCACTACCACAGCAGTAATTTTTACCGTCACATCAACTCCAACCATAAGGTTGTCATTGATGAAGTAGAAGAAATGTTTTCCGGAGCGCGGAGAAGTCATACTTGAAAAATCATTAATCACTTTATTTTGCCTGTAGCATTTAAAAGGCTGCTTTTGCGTAGCAAGAGTGGCGTTCTGGGCGTCTAATATATAATAGGAAATATCTTCGCCTTTTTGGATGTGAGTAAAATAGGAAAAGCCATTTAAGGCAAGTGCCGCGAGCGGGCCATAACCGGGAATTTTCGCAACTATAGGAGACGCAGTTTGTGCAAATTTTTGAGTGGCCTGTTCGTAGGCTTCACGACCTTCCTGATCAACTCCTATGTAATAGCTCCATGAGACGGTGTTCGCAGGCAGGTCGAAATCAGTTAACTGCCTGGCGCCGTTAGCATTTGTTTCTGAATTCACCTTCACAACAAAATCTCTATTTATTAAAGAGGTGTCGCTGGCTGCAAGATATCTCTCGGTTTCGTTGGTGTAGGTTGTGTCATTTATGCTTGTCCACTGTACGGAAGTGTTGAAATTTCTTGATGCATCACTCGCCGGTACGCGAGCAATATGCAGCCGGCAGATTCTACCGCCAAGCGCTCCATTCGTCAGCTTAATCTGGTAAACACCCTGTCTTTGAATATTAAGCTGTTTATTTTCCACCTTACTCACTTTGAAATCTGAGAATTTTGATGAACCGGGCCATTCATTAATCTCAATTTGCTTTAATTCTTTCCCATTCACCTCCTGGAAACTGAATATTAGCTGGTCACCTTCTGCAAAACCGAAATACATTTCTTCATTTCCAAAACCACCTACTTTGATTGTGCCCTGCCATACCTCGATTGGCTGCTGGGCCAGGGAATGGAGTGTTAATAATGTCGCAATGGATAAGATAAGGTTTCTCATAAAAGTTGTGTTGGATGCCTGTTAAAACGAATATCTTATCTATTTAGTGCGGATTTAGTCCTGGCAGGAAAAGTTTAATCAATCAGGCCTCTGGAGGCGAAAATTATTCTGATGAGGGTTATGCCTCCAGTTATATTTTCTAACAAGAACACCCTTTTCTTAAGGTAATTCCAACACAACTACCAAAAAATAGACCCGGTGTGGAAACACCGGGTTAGTTAGTCTAAACCGCCTAATCAAAAGTGCTCCTTCCTGTCAATTATATTCTGTGTGATATTTTTTAAAGAAGTATCCCTGGTAACCCGAATGTTCCAGGCAAAACCTCATAAACTTCATGTGGCCATACGCCGTTACAAACTCTTCCAGGTTCTCGGAATTAAAAATATTTTCTCTGCTCGATTTGAACTTGCTCCAATTATTCAGCTTGAAATAATACCAGTTCGAGAACTCCAGCGCCCATTCAAGTATTTCAGCCAGTATGCCCACATGCGTGAAGTAAGTTCTCTCTGTATCAAGCTCCTGCAACGGCCTCAAAAATATTCTCATCAGGTGCGCCGCGACATTCTCAATAAACTCCGATTGCTTTTCAACATCTGCAACAATCTCTTTCATGATTCAAATACTTTAATTCTATAAAACAAAATTCCGTAACACCCGGCTAATTTAATTCCGGTGAACTCCCTATTTATCCATTAAAAATTCCCTATTTTATAAGTTCGAGACGTGTGGCCTCATTTACGGCCTTCGCGCGTGAATTCACTTCGAGCTTGAAGAATATAGCAGATATATGATGATCAACTGTTTTTGCAGATATAAACAGCCTGTTTGCGATTTCTTTATTTTGTAATCCGTCCTTCAGCAATTGCAGCACATCCATTTCGCGTCCCGTCAGAAACGCAGGATTAGACATGGTAGATCGCCGCATCCCTCTTGGTATACTCTTAATCCCCGCAGAACGCATTTGTTGTTTCATTCTCTCACAAGCCATTTCAGCGCCTAACTCTTTCATAATTGCCAATGCATTTTTCTTGTCATCCTCATTTCCTTCAAACAACATCATCGCCGAATAATAACTATTACCCTTATTCTCCCAGTAGGCAGCTGAACGCTGCGCCTTCGCTGCAGTGCTCACGTCAAAACCCTCTGCAATTATATCGACTTCGACCCGCTGATTTCTTGTTTTTTTAAGCCAGAAAGAAAATTCATTCTTGTCGATATAATAAAACGATTTGGCGATATTCTTCACTACAAATTTTAAATCGTGCGCCTCGATAATTTCCTGGCCGGTCAACCACTCATATTCCAGTAACGCAGTCATCGCAGGAGCAATCAGCTGCCACTCGTTTCTTTCAAAAGCCATCTGCCTTGCCTGTAATAGCATCGGCAGAACATCGGTGTCAGCCGTCCGCATAGTCACCAACGCAACAATCAGCGTAGCATAAATTTTAAACGTGCCTTCGGTTTTACCTGCAAGCAGCGAGTTTGCAGTAGCCAGCGCCTCAGCAATATTTCCTTTTTCAAGCTGAAATTTAGCCTTTACCGCAAGCATGCAACACATCCAATAGCTTAAATCACGCTCTTCAGAATATAAAATGCCATCTTCCAGGTACTTCTCTACAACATCATAGTCCTTTATCTTCATCGCATTGCCTGCAAGGTTAGTATAAGCTCTCGCCGCGTGCTCATCGAGCGAATTACGCAAGGCAATGTCGAGGCTTGTTTTCAGTTGTTCTACACCTGCCTGCTGCTCATTAGCAACATACATGCGTACTGTTCCCATCGAGTTGAGTGCATGGCAAATCGCATCTTCATCATTTACCTCTTCCGCAACCTGTATGGCCAGCTTCCCCCACTTTACCGTTTCTTCAAATTCATCAGCCAGCATTTTTAAGTGAGCCATCGCGCTGTACGCCCGCGCCTTGGCAATCGACGACGGCGCATTGCGAAACACATCTACAGCGTCCTGGCCCAGTTGAAGAGAAACCTTTCTGTTACCATCCAGCCACGACAGGCGCGACAAAAAGCGAACACAACCCGCAATCTTTTCTACATCGTTGGTTTTTTTAAGAAGCTGTAACCTCTTCGACGTATATAGAATGGCCTGCTTTATATTACTGGTGAGATAGCATTCATACGCATATGCGTCATACAACGAAATCAGCACATTTTCGTCGTTGTGCCTGTAATATTCAATGGCTGTCTGCAACAATTTTGCAGCCTCGATATGTGCGCCTACTGCAGCAGCTTCCTTTGCTGCGAGGGGAGCGAAGCGAACAACAACTTCGTGATCATTTGCATTCTTCGCGTGATGCACGATCCGCTCTATCTTATGATTACATTCAAAATTGGGTAAGAAAAGGTCCAGTATGCGTTTATTCAGTTTGATCCTCTTCAACGGTGTCAGCGAAGCCTCAATCGCCCTTCTGAATAACTCGTGCTTAAAAAATATCCTGTCGTTTTCGTGAATCAATATCTGCAGTTGCCGGCAGTTCTCTATGGCTTCGAGATAACTCGGATCCAACCGCTCAACATATTTCGCCTCGAGGCTGCCCGGCACCACCGAAAGCAATTCCCACACCTGGCGGGTTTTTTCTGATGTTCTGTGGTAGGCCGACATGATCGCGTCTCTTACAGTAGCGGGAACACTTTCATGATAGCTCGCAAGAATTTCATTAACAAAAAACGGGTTGCCACCGGAAACTTTGAAAACGTCCTCGCCATCATATCCTCTTTCTTCGGCCAGCATCTTTACTGCCTGCAACGAAAGTGGCGCGAGTTCGATACGTGTATATGAGTCAGGAGAAAGCTGACCGATCACGCTGGTAAACGGATGATGAGAGTGAATTTCATTATCCCTTACGGTACAGATAAACAAGCATGGCAGCTGAGTGATCCGCCGCGCAATAAATTTGATAAAATCGTAAGTAGCCTCGTCCGCCCAATGTATATCTTCAAAAATCAAAATGCAGGTACTATCCTGCATTTTCAACTCCTGGAAAAACTTTGAGAACAGCCCGGCGCGGTCATGCATATCCGTTGCATCATGTATGAGATTGCGATCAATCTGCCACGCTATATCGTAGAGCGGCGCTAACGGTCGCGGAGCGAACAACGCATCGCATACACCTTCGAATATCTTATATTCTTTGCCAACATTTTTACGCAGGGCTTTAAGCAAAGAAGTTTTACCTATGCCAGACTCACCGTACACAAATATGCTGTGGCCTTCACCTTCCTCAACTGCAGAAAGTTTTGTTTGAAGTAAAGACAGGTAACTGTCTCTTTCAATGAGCTCCATTATTGTAGATTGAAAAATCGGGTACAAGTTATTTTAAAATAGGGACAATACCTTAATACTCCCTCAGCGTAATATGGTTGCTTTGCGCTTCTTTAATATTTTTTTCACACTTAATTAATTTCAAATTTTTACTCAGTATGAAGAACAAGTTTTTTGGAGAGATGGGTAGGGTAGTGCCGATAGCCATGTTAGCTGCGCTGGCTTCGTGCCACAAACCGGATGTACCTCACCAGGCATTGCGCAATTTTGAACAGGTGAACCTTGTAGCTAATAAAGAGAAATATCACCCTAAAACGATTGATCCTACGCTTATTAATGGTTTTGGTATGGATTGGTCACCTACCGGTCTTGCATGGGTAAATTCAGTTGGCGGGCATGTAAGTGAGATATACAACGCCGACGGCTCAATAGGAAGGCCTGCAGTAAAAATACCTTCTCCTGCAGATACAATTAACGGCCTGCCGACAGGCGTTGTCTTCAGTGGAGGTAAAGGTTTCCAGATACCGGGCGGCACGGCTACATTCCTTTTCAGCGGTTTCGATGGCGTGATATCAGGTTGGAATCCCGCTGCGAACCTTACTGCTAAACGATTGAAAAACCCGAATGGCGCGGGGTATACAGGCATCGCCATTTCAAGGCATTCGGCACAGAACTTCCTGTATGCAGCAAACTTTGCAGCGAATAAGATAGATGTGTGGGACACCACGCTGTCGAAAGTAAACATGTCTTTTTCCGATCCGTCCATACCCCAGGGGTTTTCACCCTACAATATCCAGAGTGTGGGCGAGGTACTTTTTGTGCTCTATGCCGAACGAGGGTCGAGTGGGCTTCCCGTGGCAGGCAAAGGCAAAGGATATGTAAATATTTTTTCGGCGGATGGCAGACTGATTCACCGGTTGGCTTCAGAAGGGCCGCTGAATATTCCCTGGGGGATTGCAATGGCGCCTGCAGGCTTTTTACAAAGCGATGATCTTGGAGAGCGCGATGCCAATGCAAAATATGAAGGTGGACAACCTGACGTTTTCAATGGCCAGGTGTTGCTAATAGGCAATTTCGGCGATGGTCGTATCAATGTTTATTCAACCGAAGGTGCATTCCTCGGACCACTTAGTTCAAAAAATAAACCGATTGTGATTGACGGATTGTGGGCGCTTTCGTTTCCACCATCTACTGCTTCAATCGATCCGAAACGATTATATTTTACTGCCGGGCCTGAAAAAGAAACTGACGGGTTATTTGGATATGTGATAAAGCGATAGAATTTCCTTATGAAAACACGGAAAGGCGAAAAGCAGGTTGTTTGACCTGCTTTTTCGTTTTATATTCTATTTCGATTTGATTGCGGTGATAACAACGTAAGCATTTTTTATCACGATGTCATCCATCTTTACATCTTCATCATCTTTCTCAACGGTCTGAATTACTTCAAATCCATTGTCAGCAAGTAATTGCGCCACATCCTCGTGAGTAAATAAGTTGAAACCGTATTTGGTAACAGGCATTTGCTCCATCACCTGTTTCGGTCTCATCGAAACAATAAGCAGCCCGTTATCCTTCAACGTTCTCTTTATTCCACTCAATACTTTGGTGGCATCCTGCCAGAAATAAATCGTATTTACCGTGAATATTTTGTCAAATAGCCCATCCTGGAAGGGAACATGATGAGCATCAGCCCTGAGAAATAAAGCGCGCCCGCTTTGAACCCATTTCGCGTTTAGAAGAATCGATTCATCAACCATCTCGAGTGACGTGTCGCATCCAAAATATTTAATGGATTTATCAGACAACAAAATGTCATTCACAAAAAATCCATTGCCCATCCCTATTTCAAGCACCTGGTCGTTTTCAGACAGACGCAGCTCTTTTATCGCCTCCAGGTTCATCAGGCGATTACCCTTATTCATCTTTCCGGCGACATCCTTGCCGAGCATTCCGTTCGGGTGACGAAGTTGTTCCGCAAAAGCCTTATATCGTTGTTCCTTACTTTCCTGCATAATTGTACGTATTGAATTCTTCAAATGTTTGCAAATGTAAAGGCAACCGGCTTCTGTTTGGCAGTTAAAGTTCCCTATTTAGTCTCTTCGTTATAAAATGAGGCATCGCGTGGCTTAAAATGGGGCAAAGCCCTTAACGCCGGGCCTCGAATTCATATTTGTTTTGCATCCGTAATTAAAAAAAACAAGTATGAAAGCAATCGCAGTAACAGTTGTATTAATGGCCATGAGTATGGTGTCACTTAGTGTAAAGGCGCAGGCAGGGGATGATATTATTGATTCCGGAAAACCTTCTCTTTATATCGACGTTCACCATATGGGCGCAGGAAAAGTGCACGCGGCAGATGTTGCCGGAGCGCATCAGAAAGATCTGGCTGTACAGGGAAAGTATGGCGTAAATTTTATGAAGTATTGGGTTGATGAAAAAGCAGGAAATATTTATTGCCTGGCTTCAGCATTCGATTCAACGGCTATCCGCAGGGCGCATAACGAGGCGCATGGTCTTTTGCCCGACCATATACACATCGTAAGCCCTGGCGAAGAAGCGGCAGCGAAGGGTGGCAAACGCCTGTTTCTCGATATTCATCAGTTCGGCCCTGGCAAAGTTTCAGCAGCAGATGTTGCAGGCGCGCACCAGAAAGATCTGGCAGTGCAGAAAAAGTATGGTGTAAACTTTATTAATTATTGGGTTGACGAAAGCACCGGTGTTGTGATGTGTTTATCTGAAGCAAAGGATAGTAAGTCGATCCAGGCGACACACAAAGAAGCTCATGGATTGATGCCCTCATCCATTCAGCAGGTTCAGGAAGGGAAATAAGAATTGGTTTTTATTTACGCTTCAGTTGGTTTTGTGCCCTGCGTTAAAGCAGGGCCTTTTTTGTCAGTTTAATAACTTGTTGGCAAGTTTCGTGCGCCAGCTATACACATTTTTCATCGCCGGCAGTTTTGTAAGCGCGTCAGTGCACTCGTTCGTAACCTGGGTTTCATTCAAATTAACCGCTTCGAGTTTGGTCAGAGGTGTCAGCAACGAACAAATTTCATCAGAAATATTATTTTTCTCCAACCGCAGCTTCGAAAGATTTCTCATTAAAGGAAGAATTTCGAGTTCTTTCGCAGTTAGACCATTGTCGGAAACATTCAGCCAGAGAATATTTGGCGCTACGGCTTTCAAATCATCACTCGCTGAGATAAACTTATCTTTCGACCCCGGTGGCAAGGTCACATCAAGCATAACCGGGCGCTTAAACATAATTCTGACGTTTACTCCTTTCTCACGCAGATTTTCAACCGCCCTAATATCAATGGTGTCAGGGATATCCGCGTAGGCCTCCGGATCAGGTAACTCGTCACCAGCATTATCATTTGTCAAATGAAGAATAGCGGTAACCGCACCAGTAACCTCCGAAGCGTTTTTAAGCTGCACAAATTTTTGACCTTTCGTCAACATCCCTTTTTCAATCCACCATTTCAAAACAGTTGCTTCATTTTTGGTGAGCGGTGGTTTACCATCTGCGGGCATAAAATCTTCGTGTGAAGGATCAAGCAAAACACGTTTGATAATTTCACTTTCAGCCGCATTGCCTTCTACGGCGCCCGGCCCGCTTTTGCCTCCTTTCTGTATATCTGCAATAGATTCGAGCGACAACCTTCCTTTCTTTTTTCCCTGCCTGTGACATTGCACACACTTCTTCGTTAAAACAGGCTGCACCACATCTTCATACAGGTACACTTCGTTAACATTCTGCGGCTTCTCTCTTTTTTGTTCATTCAGTACGCGCAGGTTGATATAATCGCTGCCATGAGTGAGGTTCGCTCCCTGGTGCCCGGTATATACAAGGAACATAATCATCAATGTGATAGAAGCAGTATACAACCCATGCGAAATGCGGATTCTTTTCTTAGCCCGTGGTAACTGCAATAACGATATTAACCCCGCGAACACCATAAGCACAATCCCAAATGTTCTGTGAGCGCTCAGCGTGTTCCGGTCGTAGTCGCCACTAAATGATAATAGAAACCCCAATCCGACGGACAGTATCGAAAAAATAAAGCCGGTAAATACTACCAGCGGAACAATGCGCCTGCAGTAAGAAAATCTTCTATGATAACTGATAAGATCGAAGAAAAAGGCAAGGAGAAATATCCCGATAGGCAGATGCACTATTAAAGGGTGGAAGCGCCCGAAAAAATTGATGATGTCAGATAAAATCATGCAAGAATTTCTTTAACAACTTTTCCGTGAACATCAGTGAGCCTGAACCGCCTCCCCTGGAATTTATATAAAAGGCGTTCGTGGTCTATGCCCATCAAATGCAGCAAAGTCGCCTGGAAGTCGTGAACATGTACAGGATTTTTTGTGATATTATAACTGAAATCATCCGTTTCTCCGAAGGTAATACCCGGTTTAACGCCTGCACCCGCCATCCACATAGTAAAACATCGCGGATGATGGTCGCGGCCATAGTCGTCCGCGGTCAGCTTTCCCTGCGAATACACAGTTCGGCCAAATTCTCCACCCCATACAACGAGAGTATCCTCCAGCAGTCCTCTTCGCTTCAGGTCCTTTATCAGGGCAGCAGTGGGTTGGTCGGTCGCTTCGCATTGTCCGGCAATACCCCTGGGAAGTCCGCCATGCTGGTCCCATCCCTGGTGATACAACTGCACAAATTTCACATCCTTCTCCAATAATTTTCTCGCGAGCAGGCAATTCGCTGCATATGTGCCCGCGTTCCTGCTGCCTGGCCCATACATTTCAAATACTTCATCGGGTTCATCACCCGCATCCATCACATCAGGCACTGAAGTCTGCATCCTGAAGGCCATTTCATATTGAGCTATGCGCGCTTCAACTTCCGGATCACCATATGCGCCCGACTGCAACGCATTCAATTTTGATAAATATTCCAGCATTTCTTTTCGCGCCGTACCATCATAACCCTCGGGATTGTTCAGGTATAAAACCGGATCTTTTCCTGACCTGAATTGAACACCCTGGTGCATCGTGGGAAGAAAACCATTACCCCACAAGCGCGCATACAACGGTTGATCCTGCGGCGCATCTTTCGAAACAAGCACAATAAACGTTGGCAGATTTTTATTGTCGGAACCGAGTCCATAACTTATCCACGATCCGATACTCGGCCTGCCCGGTAACTGGTTTCCTGTCTGGAAAAAAGTAATCGCAGGATCATGATTGATCGCCTCCGAGTACAGCGATTTTATTATACATAGGTCATCTACAACTTCCGCCGTATGAGGCAAAAGTTCACTAACCCATGTTTGAGACTTTCCATGTGGCGAAAATTTATAAATAGAAGGCACCACTGGCAGCGAAGCCTGGCTCGCGCTCATACCTGTCAACCTCTGCCCCTTTCTAATAGAGTCAGGAAGATTTTGTCCAACCATTTTATACAGCCCGGGCTTGTAGTCAAAAGTCTCAAACTGGCTGGGTCCGCCACTCATAAAGAGATAAACAATACGTTTGGCCTTTGGCACCACATGAGGGATCGCTCTTAATATTTGGCTTTCAAAATCACCGGACGCCGTTTCTGATACCAGGTCCGGACCTCCTTTTCCAAATAATTTGTTTTCCAATAGCGAACCTAGCGCAACGGCACCGAGACCAAGAGATGTTTTTGTAAGAAATGTGCGCCGGTCGAAGCTTTTGTTCAACGGGTTGAAATCCGGCGAAATAATCCTGAACGAGTCATTATGGTGATGGTGTGACATGCGTTAACGTTTAATGAGTGTTGCATCAGAATTCATGATCGTACTGGCAACAACTGCGTTGGCAGCGATTACAGCACGATCCATTGAAGGATCAACTCTATACTGTCCTGTCGTGAGCCAGCCTTTCGTTTTGGCAGGATGTTGCTTAAAATTGTCAAGTTGTTTTTGCCTTAGCTCACTTAACAACTCAATTATTTTTTCATCCGGGTGAACGCCGCAAAGTTTCCGGTAGGCAGTTTTTATCGCTTGTTTTGTGTCTGGTGTTTTTGTCATTTGTTCCCCGATCGCTCTCGACGCTTCGATAAATGCCGGATCGTTCATTGTCACCAGCGCCTGGAGTGGAGTATTCGTTTTTTGTCTCCTCACCACGCAATAAGAACGCGAGGGCGCATCGAAAGTAGATAGTGTGGGATGAGGTACCGAACGTTTGATAAGCACATAAAGGCTTCTTCGATACATTGCCTTACCTGTATCGGGAACGTATTTCATGCTATTGATCTCCCACAAACCTTCAGGCTGATAGGGCTTAACACTTTTTCCGCCAATGTCTTCAATGAGCAGTCCGCTTGCAGAAAGTGCATTATCGCGAATCATTTCTGCAGTCAGGCGATTGGAAGGCCCCCGTGATAACAGCCTGTTTTCCGGATCTTTTTCATAGCCCTCTTTTGTTGCTGCTGAACCCTGCCTGTACGTTGTGCTCATCACCATCAACTTCACAAGCGCTTTCACATCCCAGCCGGATTCTCTAAATCTTATTGCTAACCAGTCGAGCAGTTCGGGGTGACTTGGTAATTCACCCTGGTTGCCGAAGTCTTCCGTTGTTTTTACAATACCGGTTCCGAAGAAATTTTGCCAGTACCTGTTCACTGCAACGCGCGCTGTAAGCGGATGATCAGGATGAACGAGCCACTGAGCCAGGCCCAGCCTGTTTTTGGGAAAATCGGGCGGAAATGGCAAAATACTGTTCGGTGTATTGGGAAACACCTCTTCACCCGGCGCATCATACCTTCCTCTTTCTAAAATATAAGCCTTCTTACGTTCGGGCATCTCCTGCATAATCATCAATTCAGGAACATTTTCAGATGAGTCGGCAAGTGTTTTTCTCAATGCTCGCAATTGCTCCGCTTCTTTCAGCACCACATCGTTTTCCGCGCTGTTATAATAAGCGAGAAGAATTTGTTTTTGAGCCGCATTTAGTTCATTTGGGGATAGCGCGGTCAATTCATTCCATGAGGCTTTCCCACTCATCACTTTTATTTCAAACGGAGTGAGCGCCCTGTTATAAACAAGTATTTCGTCAACTTTTCCATTCTTCAAACCAAAACCTCTTCCCCACGCGCCAACCTGCAAACCCGGTTGAATGGCGCCACCAAACGAAGCGGGATTAATTAAAATTTCTTTGGACAATTGGTCCATCGTTGTTTCCATCGGAAGTTCTTCACCGTCGGCATACAACTTCAATCCACCAGCTTTTGAAGAGCCGTCATACGTAATGAAAAGAGTTATCCATTTCTCTCTCGGAATATTTTCCCGCGTGAGCTTCGTAATCGCGTTTGAAGGCGCTGCGTGCGACATGCCCAATTCCAGCCTGTCATTTTTAAGATAGAGATGATAGCCCCTGAAATTATACAACCGTTCCATAAAACTTTTATGGAGTATCACGCCCTCTTTTAAATCCTGTGGAATAAACACTTTTATACCGATGCTGAAATAATCCGATTTCCTGAATAGTCCCACTTCTTTCAAATCAAGTGAAGCATCGCCGTCCATCAATAATGCCTTGCCTTTTTCCGTATTTACAAAAGTTGGTGCAGGCGCTGATCCGCCGGTTTCCAATTTCATCTTTCCTTCGCTCTTCGCTCTCGCGCTGTTTCTTAATGTGCCATCGTCGAACGTATAGTAGCCCTGCAGATTTTTCGTGGAAACGTTTCGCGCGAGGGATTTTTTGTATTCGCCACTCTGCAGCCAATGTTCCAGGCCCTTCGTGTCAGTCTTAAGCTTTTCAATTTTCACTTCCTGCGAATCAATCTGCCCTTTTATAAAAGACAATATCTTCTCTGCCTGTTTATCAGGTAGCATCAATGTGGGGGAAGGGATCGCATCGTCGAACGAAATCTGTCCGGCTTCCTTTACGTTGTTAAAAAAGCTGAACAGTTCATAGAAATTTTTTTGGGAGATAGGATCGTACTTATGGTCATGGCAACGCGCACAACCCACCGATAATCCCATCAATCCATCGCCAAGAGTAATCGTCCTGTCCACAACATACTCAGCCTGGAATTCTTCTTCAATAATTCCTCCTTCCATATTCTGGGGATGATTCCTGTTGAAAGCGGTCGCGATAATCATGTCTTTTGTCGGGTTCTTCACCAGGTCGCCGGCAAGCTGCTCCTTTAGAAATTCGTCGTACCGCATATTTTTATTAAAGGCATTGATCACCCAGTCGCGGTAGGGCGACATATCTCTCAGCCTGTCTACGGTATAACCATGTGAATCGGCAAACCTGGCTACATCGAGCCAGTCTACCGCCATGCGCTCCCCATAATGTTTCGATGCCAGGAGCCTGTCGACCTGCTTCTCGTAAGCGTTAGGGGAATTGTCTGATAGGAAATCATCTAATTCTTTCAGCGATGGCGGTAACCCGGTGACATCAAATGAAAGCCGTCGCAATAATTCTTCTTTAGTCGCTGACGGAGAAAAAGTTAGACTTTCTTCTTCGAGCCTGAGCAGTATGAAATTGTCGATTTCATTCGATACTTCTTTTTCATGTTCTACTTTTGGCGGCTTTTGTTCTCCTGGTTTTACGAATGCCCAGTGTGGCTTGTAAACAGCGCCGTCTTCGATCCATTTAACAAGAATGGCTTTTTCTTTCGCGTTGAGTTGAAGATGTGATTTTGGATTCGGCATCATATACTCGGGGTCGTCGGACATGATGCGGTAAAAAAGCTCGCTATTGTTAAGATCACCCGGATCAATTGCTACTTTCCCTGGATTATCAGGAAGATCGCCATATGCTGAGGAAGATATGTCAAGGCGCAGTCCCGCTTCCTGCTTTTGCTTGTCGGGGCCGTGACAGGCGAAGCATTTATCAGAAAGTATGGGCTTTACATGCTGGTTATAATCTAATTTCCCCGGTAGTTTTTTGTATGCAATTTTCACATCGTCCGGCAGATCCGGACCGCAGGATGACAGGGCCACAACCAGTGCGAGATAAAAGGAGAATGTTGGTTTTGAAAGGCGGTAAAATGACAGGCTCGGCATTCGTTTCCTTCAGTCAATTTTCAAAAAATGACGTCCCTACGAATTTAAAATTTTAATTAGTATAAAGGGGCGATTCGATTGTCCATTTTCCGCGCACCCGTACAGTGAAGTGTTCGTTTCCGCACACTTCCGGATTGCGCATGATCGCTCAAATGCTTACCAGGAAAGGCTTTCACCGATTGGCATGTTCGTTGAGCGATACCGGGTATGTTCAGGAACTATCTAAAAACAGCTTTCAGAAATCTTTGGAGAAACAAAGGATTTTCTACCATCAACCTCATGGGACTCGCACTCGGTTTGGCCTGCAGCCTTTTGATCATGTTGTGGGTGAACGATGAATACAGTGTAGATGCATTTCATGCAAATGGAAGCCGTTTGTATAGTGTATATGAACGTCAGAACCACGATGGGCAGTGGACGGCCTTTCATGGAACTCCCGCAGTATTGGCCGATGAGATGAAACGCGTGTTGCCGGAAGTGGAGTATGCGGCAAACTATTCGTGGGATGAAACGGCAACATTTGAGGCCAACAACAAAATAATGAAGAGGGCGGGCAACTATGCGGGCGCTGATTTCTTTACAATGTTTTCATACAATTTACTGGAGGGTAGTGCATCAATGGCATTGCAGTCGCCGTCCGGTATTGCTATTTCCAAAAAAATGGCGGAAGATTTTTTCGGATCACCATCGCAGGCAATCGGTAAAAGTATACGATATCAGGACAAAGACAATTTCAAAGTAACAGCTGTATTTGATAATGTTCCCCGCAACAGTACAAAGCAATTCGATTATATAATCAATTGGCAGAAGTTCCTCGAATATTTTGTCGAAAACCCGTCAAGCGAATGGACCAACAGCGGACCTTCATGCTTCATTATGCTTAAGAAAGGAACTGATGCACAGGCCTTCGAAAGAAGGATCGAACGTTTTCTTGACAACTACAATAAACAACAAACAACGAGGGATTACACGAGATTGGGTATTCAGCAATATGGTGAAATGTACCTGTATTCAGGCTTCAATGAAAACGGTAACATATCAGGTGGCAGAATCCAGTATGTAAAACTTTTCAGCATCGTTGCCATCTTTATTTTATTGATAGCGTGTATCAATTTTATGAATCTTACCACGGCACGTTCGGTTAAACGTGCAAAAGAAATCAGTGTGCGCAAGGTGGTAGGCGCAATGCGATCATCGCTCGTGCGCCAGTTCATTGGAGAAGCGTTGCTGGTTGCGTTTTTATCCATCGGCGTGGCGATCGGCATTATCGTTCTTGCGTTGCCGCAGTTCAATGAGTTAACAGGTAAGCGTATCTCAATGCCTTTTAGCAGTACATCGTTTTGGTTGAATATTTCTGCATTACTGGTAATAACAGGCTTTATATCCGGAAGCTATCCCGCGTTGTACCTATCCTCGTTCAACCCTGTTCGTGTGTTGAAAGGGGCCATGAAAATCGGCAAAAATGTTTTATGGTTTCGAAAGGGATTGGTTGTATTTCAATTTGTGCTTTCCATAGTTTTGATCATAGGTACGATTGTAGTAAGCCGGCAGGTGAATTACATTCAATCGGTCAATCTCGGTTATAGCAGGGAGAACCTTATATACATTCCACTTGAAGGCGACCTGCCGGCACGGTTCAAAGTGTTCAAAGAAAGGGCTTCGAACCTGGCCGGAATAAAAGACGTAAGCCAAATGTCGAACAACCTTACGCAAATTGTCAATAAAACCAGTTCAATAGAATGGGAGGGTAAAGATCCAAACTCAGGAATAGAGTTTGCCTGGTCAACCGTTGGCTATGATTTTGCAAAAACCCTGAACGCGCAAATGATTTACGGCCGGGATTTTTCAAAGGATTTTCCAACAGATTCCACCGGCTATATTTTGAATGAAACGGCTTTAAGAATTACAGGCTACAGGGATCCTGTCGGAAAGCCATTTACGTACCGTAATAAGCGGGGAACGGTTATTGGCGTAATAAAAGATTTTCATTTTAATTCACTGCACGAAACAATCAGTCCACTGGTGCTTAGCTTAAATGAAAACATGTCGTGGGGTAGGGCCCTAATACGCACGGCGCCTGGTAAAACTAATGAAGCATTGGCGAGCCTGGAGAAAATTTGTAAGGAATTAAATCCCAAAATGCCTTTTACGTATCAATTTTCAGACGAAGAATACGCAAAACTTTATAAAAGCGAACAGGTAGTTGGACAACTGGCGAATTACTTTGCATTTCTCGCGATCTTCATTGCCTGTTTAGGGTTATTGGGATTGGTAATGTTCACAGCCGAACAACGCACAAAGGAATTCGGTATAAGAAAGGTATTGGGTGCAAATCCTGTGACATTGTTCAACCTGCTATCTAAAGAATTTGTTGCACTCGTTCTTGTTGCATTGGTCATCGCATCGCCTGTCGCCTGGATCGCCATGAATAACTGGCTGCAGAATTATGCTTATAAAGTGGAGCTATCGTGGTGGATGTTTGTGATAGCCGGCCTTGTCGCCATTGGTATTGCGATGTTAACGATAAGTGTCCAGGCAATCAAAGCCGCGTTGGCCAACCCGGTAAAGAGTTTAAGAACGGAGTGAGCGCCTATTTGATTTTTTTAAATTTCAGGTGAAGCACGCGTTGCGCGTTCACTTCGAACCCGGTTATCTTCCCTCCTGTATCGGTGTTGAATAACAGGTTATCCATCCACCAATTGCTGCTTGAAAATTGGGAAGCAGTGATTGGGCGCAATGTACCATCCGGATGTTTTCTATGCCGCAGCAGCAGCTGCCCGTTTTCTTTCACAATGTAATACGTGGCATCCAGTTCATCACTGTAATATGTTCCTGTATAAGCGTCGAGGTCGCGTTCATTCAGCGATGCAGGAGTAAATCGTTTTGCATACAGTGTCGATCCGAATGATTTAATTTCCATGCCTGTTGATTTGCCCGCAGCAGCCCTATCGAACCGGATACTAAAAAAACCATCGAATAACGAGTACGTTTTTTCCTTTTCATAACTCATCGGAAACTCACCTCCACCAAGCTGTAAAAACAGCCTGGTGTTTTTCTCAACAACGCCCAAAGAACCCATTTCGGGTGACAAATAAGAACCCGTAAAATATTTGAAAGATGCTGTATCCCCATTCGACGTGTTGCCGGGCTTCGTTTCTGAATTTTTATCACCAAACATTATATCAGCAATCTTTTCTGACAATCCCGTGGGGTTCATAACGCCAAGATTGCTGAAAATAACGATGCCCAGGCGGTCGTTGGGATAATAACAGGAATAAGATCTGAATCCCGCGTCCGCACCACCATGACCAATTCGCTTATGGCCTTTGTAATTGTTGATGAAAACGCCAAAACCATATTCAGTTTTATTGCCGTTATTCAGCACGCTGGTTTCGAAAACCTGGTCGAAGAGTTCTTTACTGCCAACTTGCATGTTTTCATAATTTATCAACCATTTCGCTTCATCTTCAACGGTAGTCAGCAGGCTCGTGGCGCCAACAGTAGAATAGCTGAGCACGCTGTTCGAATAGCGGCCAATACCGGCAGGGTAGTAGCTGTTCACCCTGTTCTTTACAATCTCTGTGTAGTTGTCGTTAAAATGCGCGTTGGTCATTTTTAGCGGCTTGAATATATTCTGTTCGGTAAACGCGCGCAGGCTTTGACCGGATGCCTTCTTTACAATTTCGGCAAGCAGTGTATAACCAGTATTACAATACAACATTCTTTCACCCGGATCGAAATTCAATTCCTTTTGTTGCGATACGAATTTAATTACATGGTCCTGCGAGATGACGTCATCCATTTGTCCGCCTGCGATTACAAGCGATTGCCATTGGTCTCGCAAGCCACTGGTGTGAGAAATGAGATGCCTTATTGTTATTTTCTTTCGAAAATCCTGGACATACGGGAGGTATTTGCGGATATCATCATCCAGTGAAAGTTTGCCTTGCTTTGCCAGCAGCGCAATGCTGAACGCCGTATATTTTTTCGATTCCGATGCAATATGAAAAACAGACGCTGGTGTAATAGGAATTCCATATTCGAGGTTGGCAATTCCATATCCTTTCGTAAATATCGTTTTGCCATCTTTTACGATCGCAACGGCAGCGCCAGGTGAACCCGCATTGTTCCATTGTTGAAAAACAGAATCAATTTTCGCTTCAACGCCAGGGGGTAATTGAGCATGACATTTCGAAAAAAGAAAAATGATAAAGACGGCAAACGGTATTTTTTTCATGTTCAGAGTGATTAGGCGAGTTCTACGAATATACCAGTTTGTGCCTATCTAATTTTGGGCTATTTAAATTGAACCGCACCGTTGTTATCCCATTCAAGATAAACCTGTGATTTATTAACAAGCGTTATTTTCCCGGTATAAGTTTTTCCAAGCCACTTAACAGAACGATTCGCTACAAATATTCAGATCATCTTTCATTTGACGATTTTTCTTTTTTCAAAAACAGTATAAGGCAGGTGCCGGTCATATCTTTCACTCTCTAATATAAAACTCCTTTGCCCTTATTCTTTCCTCTTTCGATTCTTCAACCTTTTTTTGTTGCAGCAGAATCGCTGACCTGTATTCATGACATTCCCTTGCCACCCAGGAATCAGGAAAAGATCGCGCGGAGCGCGTAAACAATTCGTAAGCTTTTTGTATCGAAGCGGTATCTTTTTCTTTAAACAACTCTTTGCCGCTCTCAAAATCGTTGAGCCAATTGAGCGCCTCCGGTTTCATGCGGTCCGCTTCCTCCAAAACATGAAACACCGGCAATTGATCGGGTATTACTTTCTCTTTAATTTTCGACTGGGGATGACTAAAAAATAATTCTATCGCATTCATAAACGCTGTGGCCTCTCTCTCGTTATACCCATCCTCTTTTAATCTCTTCTCTTCGTCGATATTTGTAAAGAACGACGCCTCGGCGAGCAGCCCCGGAATGCCATATGAATGTCTCAGCACCGCAGCGCCTTTTTTAGGAAAAATCGTGTAATCAGATACTACACTGACATGCCCTTTTCCATTGAATAATTGTTTTTTCAGCTCTAGTGCAAGAAACTTTGCCGCCTGCACACTCGCATCATTTTCCGAAGCGGCCCCATGAAAATAAACAATAGGAAAGTTCACATTGCGATCGGCAGTAGCATTGTGATGAATCGAAACGAAAAGATCCGCTTCGCCGGAAGTAGCCAGCTCAGCACGCTTCTCGAGTTCAACCCTGTCATCTTTGCTTCTTGTCATCAATACCTGCGCGCCATTCGCCTCCAGCATTTTTTTTAACATCAACGCCACACGCAAATTGATCCATTCTTCTCTTTCACCAAGAGCGCCCACCCGGTAGGAGTCTGTCAACGCTGTTCCCCCGTGACCCGGGTCTATGCATATCTTTTTCCCTGAAACGGGTGAAGGAACTGTTGCAGGTATTTTGAGAAGCGCCACAACAGTGATTAATAATATCAATCGCACCGTCATTACAACCGGGGTTTTCCTGGCGTTACAGGCTTTTGAAACGAATGAACGCCTTTTGTTTTCAATTTCCTTTTAAAAACTTTATCTCCTGCAGTTACATACAATATATCCAGCGCCGGCCCACCAAAATAAACATTTGATGTTTGAGAGTTAGATGGCGGTACCGGCAAGATAGCGTTTACGCGTCCCGGCTGGTCCAATACCTGTATGCCAATTCTCGTAGCGACATACACTCTTCCCGCCGTATCGCATTTTAATCCATCGGGCCATGCATTGTCTTCCGTATCGGGAGCATGCAACCATCCGTAGCGTTGTTTGTTCGACAAACTTCCATCGGCATTAATGCTGTATACCCATACCCAATGAGTAGCAGATTCGGTCGCATACAATTGAGTTTGATCAGGCGACAGCGTTACCCCATTCGGAAATTTTAGTCCTTCATCTACTACTTTCGTCTCTCCATTTGGTCGCACGAGGATTAGCTTCCCCGGTTTTGTGCCATCGGGAGCAGTAACATATATGTTTCCGTTATTGGCGACTATCAGGTCATTTCCCGAAATATTGTCTGCCACGACAGTCTCCTTTAGATTTTTGTCGTAAGCTAAGATCTGCTTACTGCCACCCGCAGCAGTATAGTACTTCCCGTCGGGACCGAAACTGGTGCCGCTGGCTTTTTTCGCGTCGTAGTTCAGTTCGGTGAGTTTGCCGTTAATATCTACTTTATAAGTTTTAGACTTTGGTACATCCTGGAAATAAAACTCACCTTTTTCATTGCCACCTGTGCCTTCCGTAAATGTGTACCCTTCACCAACAAGTTGCCAATCTTCGCCGGGAATGAGTATGTCGGATAGAAACTGGTTCCTGGATGCACCATTTTTAACAGGTGCGGGCCAGTCTTTCCATAGCCAGCGCATGGCTTTCGGGAAAATGGCGGTGCCATGGTTACCATTATGACCGTCTTCGCCCCATTCGTGAGTCACTTCATATCCCGCAAACGTAAGCGCGCTTTCCATCGCTTCGTTTGCCCTGAACCAATCGCCACCGTAAATGTTCAGGTCATTCTTCCCATCCTGTAAAAAAATGCGGATGGGCTTCGGTTCATATTTGCGTACAAGTATCGGGTACCTGTCGGCTCCGCGTAAACCGGTGTACGTGCCGATAGTACTGAATACACGAGAGAATTCTCCTGGTTTTTCCCACGCTGCAGTGAAGGCGCACACCGCGCCGCTGCTCGAGCCCCCTATAGCCCTGTCGTTGCCATTTTTAGAAAGAAGTATCGCTCTTCCGTCCTTCGTTTTTTTCTTCTCTACTTCGGGAAAGATTTCTGTGAGGATAAAACGCGCGTATGCATCACTTAGACCATCGTATTCGAAACTCCTGTTGTAGCGGGGCTCCGCATCTTTATTTGATTCAGAAAACACTTTACCCGGGGTAACAAACACGCCGATGGTAACAGGCATTTCTTTATCCTCGATCAGGTTATCAAAAACAGTTGGCGCCTTCCATTGAATGCCATCCTGGTTAACATAAACACACGCAGGCTTATCGGCTTTGTACTGCGCAGGAACATATACATGAACCTCGCGCGTTGTGCCCGGAAATATCTTCGAACCGGAGAAAGTGAATGAAATAATTTCTCCTTTTGGCACGTCTTTGTTTTCAACACTCGCAGGGTCAACAGGGTAGGTGATGTTCTGGGCGATTGAAAATGTACAGGCAAAGAGTGTTACAAACAGCAGGGATATTTTAATAGTTGGCATTGTATAAATTTATGCGTTTTTCATTTCCGCGTATTATTTTTACCATCGTGAAGCCATACCTTATCCCATCCCTAACTTTCGTCTTAATTCTCTTTCTCGGCTGTCAGAAAGAGTACGATGAACACCGTGAACCCGAGCCGGGGCCACCCATCGAAAATCCCATAGAATTTCCCACTAAGACTGTAGTCGCAGGATTTGACGGACGTATAACCGGCGAAAACGACCAGTCTCTGGTCGGCGTTAAGATAAGCGCGGGGAATAAGTCAACTGTCACCGATAACTACGGTATTTTCCACCTCACCGACGTCGTGGTAAACGAACAATTTGCCGGGGTTAAGGCCGAAAAAGCAGGTTACTTTACCGGTTTCCGTACACTGGTTGCGCAAAAGGGCAAGACGGCTTTTGTAACCATTAAACTTACCAAACGGGAATACGCAGGGTTAGCGTCGACAACTTCACCTGTTGCCATTCAGGGAGCAACAGTCGTATTCAAATCACCTGGTTTTATTACAGAGGACAGTACATCTTACACCGGGCAGGTTAAAGTGTTCGGTTTCTACCACGATCCGGAGGCGGTCGACTTCCTGCAGGCGATGCCGGGCGATCTTCGCGCCATTCGTACAAATAGCGACATCGTTGCTTTGAAGAGCTACGGCATGTTAAACGTGGAGCTTGAGGGCGAAGGAGGTGAGAAAATACTGCTCGCAAAAGACAATAAAGCAACACTTACAATACCCGTCCCTCCGACCTTGCAGGCAACGGCGCCATCAACTATTCCGTTATGGTATTTTGATGACGGGAAACGCACATGGATAGAAGAGGGTTCAGCAACACGCTCGGGCAACAACTTTGTCGGAGAAGTATCGCATTTTACACCATGGAATTGCGATATGGTCCGGGAGTTTGTTTATGTATCGTTACGGTTACTCAGAACTGGAAAATCGGAAGAGCCATTACCATACAGGGGCGTGAGATTTTTCAACGAAGATGGAGTGAGCATGGTTCATTTTACGAATAAAGATGGCGAGTTGAGGGGTTGGGTACCGAAAGACGTTCCGTTATCTTACCAGGTTACCGACGATTGCGGCGAAGTGTTGTTTACAAAAGAAATCGGAACGCTTTCAGATGACTATGACCTGGGCGACGTATTTGTAGAAATCCCCGAAATGGAATCTTTGCTCATTTCCGGTAGCATTGTCGATTGCGAGGGCGATACAATAACACAAGGTTTTGCATATATAAATATGCTGGGACTCGACTACACACTAACAGTAGTTGACGGAACTTTTGAAACACGCATCAGCACATGCCGTGAATTTCCCGGGACCATAGAAGCTTTTGGGTTCGACAACACATCTCAACGGTTTACTGGGCGGATACAGGTACCCGTTACCGGATCACGTGCCGATGTAAAATTAATCAGCTGCGGAAAAACCGACTCACAATATATCAAACTCATATTCAGAGGTGAAGATTTCCGGTTCGATTTTCCGCCCGATTCGCTTTCCTACAACCGCACCGAAATAACTACGGAACTAAACGCCTGGGCCGACGACCTCAGCAAAAGGTTTATAATTAAACTTCGCGACACGGTAGTGCACCGCAGCAGGATCGGTATGGGTATATTCGTGCTTGGCGATTCCCTGTTTTCTGCTTACGACATGAATATTAACGTTACTAAATACGGGCGGATCGGAGAATATATTGAAGCGGATTTCAACGGCGGTGTCACCGGTGCACATCCAGACCCGGAATACCCACTATCGGGTAGCCTGAAAATTTTGAGGCAATATTAGGATTAGCTTTATCACATAAATTGCGCGTATGAAAACGAACAACGTTCACAGGAGAGATTTTTTAAAATCTACCGGTGCAGCCCTCGGCAGTGTTGCGCTCGCGGGTATGGGCCTGCCTGCCGATGCTCTTGCAAATACCAACGAAGATAAGCCAATAAGATTGGGTTTTGTAGGCATCGGTGGTCGCGGGTCGTACCACCTCGATGTGGCGCTGGGCATGGAAGGCGTGGAAGTACCAGCTATCTGCGAAATAAAACCTGAACGATTGTACAACGCGAAACGATGGATCGAAGAATCCGGGCGCCCAACACCAACGCTGTACGACAAAGGTCCCACAGATTTCAAACGCCTTTGTGAAAAAGAAAACCTCGATGCTGTTATTTGTTCAACTTCGTGGGAATGGCACGCGCCGATTTGCCTCGCGGCAATGAAAAACGGCAAACACGCAGTGTCGGAGGTGCCGATAATACTTACAGTGGATGAAGCATGGGAACTGGTAGAAACGTTCGAAAAAACAGGCAAATGGGCAACGCTGGCCCTTGAACAGGCCATGCTCGAATCGAAAGATGGCCTCACTCTTCTCAATATGGTGCAAAGCGGGTTGCTTGGTGAAATATTACAGGCAGAAGGCGGCTATGTACACGATCTGCGGATGGTGAAGTTCAACCCCGAAGAAGAACCATGGCGGTTAGCCTACGACGTTAGCCACAACGGTAATTTGTATCCCGACCACCCGATGAACAGGATTATTTCCTACACCGGTATTAATCATGGCGACCGTCTCGATAACCTCGTGTCGATGAGTTCAAAGAGTGTGATGATTAATAAATACGCGGAGTTGAACTACGGGAAAGACCATCCGTATGCAACAAAGAAAATGAAACAGGGTGACTGCAACACCACATTACTGCGTACCGAAAATGGAAAAATAATTACGCTCAATTACGATACGAATACGCCCCACCCCCGCGAGTTGTTCAGGATACAGGGAACAAAAGGAGTGTACCTCGGCGGCAGCGCACTGGAAGGACCGAAAATATACATTGAAGGCATGAGTCCGAAGGAACACCAATGGGAACCCGCCGAAAAATATTTAAATGAATTCAGGCATCCGCTGTTGAAAAGTTATAACCCGCCTGAAAGAAAGCAGGCAATCCGTGGTCATGGTGGAAGCGGATCGAAACTCCCGCTTACGTGGTATTTGTTGGTGAAGGCGCTGAGGGAAAACAAAATGCCTTATTTTGATGTGTACGATTCGGTGACGGGCAGCGTCGTGTTTCCGCTATCGGTGCAGTCGGTGGCGAATAAAAGCAAACTGATAGATGTACCCGATTTTACAAAGGGGAAATGGAAAACGAGAAAGCCGTTATCTTTTGATGTTTAACTAACGCTCATGAAAAGTTATTTTATCATTCTTTGTTTTGTTTCGATAACTCTCTTTTGTTCTTCCTGCGGAGAAACTACCAACGCTACAAAAACAAACGAAGAAACATTCTACACAGAAGCAGATTTTGCGTCTGTGAAAAAGTTCAATTCCCACGTTCACATCAGCGTCTACGATTCGATTTTTATAAAACAGGCAGCAGCTGACAATTTTCGTTTGTTAACCGTGAACGTTAATTCGCCATCGGTTCCGGTTGAACAGCAACAGCAGGTTGCGTTAAGACTGGTAAAGGACTTTCCGAAAAATATTCAATTTGCCAGCGCTTTTTCGGTAAAGGATTTCAATTCGCCTGGCTGGTTGCAACAAACGTTCGACTATCTCAAAAAATCATTTGATAGCGGCGCCATTGCAGTGAAAGTTTGGAAGAATATCGGGATGGAACTGAAAGATGCACAGGGAAAATTTGTGATGATCGATAACCCGGTATTCGATACCATTATCAACTTCATCGAGAAAAACGATATCACGTTGATCGGTCACCTCGGTGAGCCCCGTAACGCGTGGTTGCCGGTTGAACAGATGACGGTAGCCGGCGATAAAAATTATTTCGCTGCGCATCCGCAGTATCACATGTACCTGCATCCCGAATATCCTTCGTATGAAGACCAGGTGAATGCCCGCGACCGGATGCTTGAGAAACACCCGAATATACGTTTTGTTGGAGCACACCTCGGAAGCCTGGAATGGAGCGTTGACGAACTGGCTAAACGGCTCGACAAATTTCCAAACATGGCGGTGGACATGGCCGAACGCATTTCTCACTGGCAATACCAGGCCGTAACAGATTGGCAAAAGGTGCACGACTTTCTCATCAAGTACCAGGATAGGTTAATTTATGCCACAGACGAAGGCATCAATAGCAGGAAAGATCCTGTAGAGGCAAGTAAACTGGCGCACGAAAACTGGCTGCGGCACTGGAGGTTTTTTACGTCGGCAGAAAAAATGAAAGTTCCGAAGGTAGAAAAGGAATTTAATGGCATGCACCTGCCTAAAGAAGTGGTTGATAAAATATACCTGAAGAATGCAGAAAAATGGTTCCCGCGAATCGCTGAAACTTCAAATGATTTTTATTCGGTAGATGATTTCGATTCTGTAAAAAAAATCGATACGCACATTCATCTCAATACGGATGAAGCGACTTTCATCTCGCAGGCGGCAAACGACAACATACAGTTCCTCGACATTGTTGACGACAGACCTTTCGGCCTGCCCATGAACGACCAGGAAAAGATTGCTGTCAAACAGGTCAAAGCTTTTCCTGGTCGCGTGGAATATGCTACCACATTTTCGGTTCGGGATTTTAACAGGGAGGAGTGGCAGTCAACCGCGATCGGTCATATAAAAACCGCACTGAAAAACGGCGCAATAGCAGTTAAGGTGTGGAAGAACATCGGGATGGATTTGAAAGATGCGAATGGAAAATTTGTGATGATCGATGATGTGAGGTTCGATTCTATCCTTGATTTCCTCGCCCAAAACAAAGTTCCGTTAATTGGTCACCTCGGTGAGCCACGTGAGTGTTGGCTTCCGCTCGAAAAAATGGTATTGCATAGAGGATATTTCAGCGAACATCCGGAATATCACATGTACCTGCACCCTGAGTATCCTTCGTATGAGCAACAGGTAGCCGCCCGCGATAACATGCTTCAAAAACATCCTGGCCTTGTTTTTATAGGAGCTCACCTCGGCAGCATTGAATGGAGCCTTGACGAATTGGCGAAACGGCTCGACAAATATCCGAACATGTCGGTCGACCTTTCACGTATGCCCGAGCTTTATCTTCACGCGCACAACGACTGGCAAAAAACGCGCAATTTCTTTGTCAAATACCAGGACAGGCTCCTTTATGCCACAGATGTGCAGGTGGGAACAGCAAAAGACGCCACAGAAATGAACAAACGTATGCATGATCGCAGAATGTATTATTGGTCTTTCTTCGTGTCCGACAAGGTATTTGAGGAAGAGGGCATAGGCAGTTTTAAGGGATTGCATCTTCCACGCCAGGTGGTGGACAAGATCTACTATAGTAATGCCAAACGGTTGTTCGGTCCTCATTTTCAAATGCTATAAATTCGGTCTTAATAAAAATTTTTGATCCAATGAAGTACGTGTTCATTGTTGCCGGGTGCCTGGTGTGTTTTCTTTCAACGTTTGCGCAGGACACCCCTGGTGAAATTCATGTTTTGCCTACGAAGGATTTTAAAATTTCCTGTAACAACCTCGATAAAAACTGGCAAAGTGCGCAGTGGGTTTCGTTACAGCCCGATAGGGAAGATTCCCGCGCCACGCGTGTAAAATCTTTGTACTCGGAGACTGGTGTTTATTTCCTTTTTTTCAACCAGGATAATAAGCCAACGTCTACAAAGAAAAAAGATTTCGATTCGTTATGGGTTGAAGATGTGGCTGAGGTGTTTCTTTGGCCCGATACGAGCATGAGTGTTTATTTCGAGTATGAAATTTCTCCGCTCAATAAAGAACTGGTGTTGATCATCCCCAATTTCCAGGGACGGTTTTTAGGATGGATACCGTGGAACTATTACGGAAAGCGCCGCATACAACATTGTGTGAAGATTGTGAAAGATTCGAAGGGTAGTGAAGGGGCCCCCGGTTGGTACGCGGAATTTTTTATTCCTTACGATGTGCTTGAACCGATGGTTAAAGAAATTCCTAAACCGGGTTCTGTATGGAGAGGTAATTTTTATCGGGCGGATTATGATGATAACAAAACTGTGGAGTGGTCATGGAAGAGAACGCAAAAAACTTTTCATGAGTACGATAAGTTTGGAAGATTGATTTTTGATTAGGTTATTTAAATACTGTATTTCCGGGTTGATGGCAGGCCTGCCGGATTTTTCTATACTCATCTTCACAGGCCGTAAGCTTTGCGTAGATAACAGGGATACCAGACATAGTCCGGGGATTGATAAACAGAATATTTTTCCCGCCTATTGCGGCCGCCAGCGACAGATCGCCCCATTTTAAGAAGCCGGGCAGGTGAACTGACATGTTGTAGAAATCTACGGCGTATCGGTTATCAAATAAATAACTTACCGGGGCGTCTCTTGCAATGATATATTCGGCGCCTGGGTATAAGGCGGAGTAAAATATCGCTGAGAGCGCGGTTTCCCTAGTGCCATCCAGGATAATTTGTTTTGGTTTGAACTTATCGCTCACGAACCGAACGATCAAATCGATTTCTTTAGCCCATTCGCCCATAACTGACCTTCCCAGTAACAATTCCGTACGTGATAACGTGTGAAAACCTGTTCCGTCGTCCAGGGAATCTGCCACAGCGGAGGTTGCCTCACCTGTACCCCACAAGTCCGCGATGATTATTCCCGACCCGTTTTTCAGGTGATTGTCAATGCGCTTTTCGGAAATAGCCGATTTGCCACCAGGATCCATAATCAACACGTAACTGCTGTTTTTATTCTGTGCAGGCTGAACTATTAATGGTACCAGGTTGCCATCATTTGTTCGCAGCGTAAATCGTTTCCATACACCAGCGTCAGCATGTTGAATAACATCGACGACAGCTGTGTTTTCATCGACCCGTAAAATATCTTTTAATTGTTGCCTGGCGGCCGCAACGTCAAACTTGTCGGTAGCTAAAAACGTTTCTCTAAGTGCAGTTCCAGCATTAACGCAATATTCTGCTATCGTCTTTACGTTTTTGTCTCTTTGTCCTTTAGGAAATACGCTCAGCTGTTCTTCTGTAAAAGTGGTAAATGGTTTTTCCTTCACCGGCGATCCATCGCCGAGGCCTTTCAGGTGCAAATTGAACCATCCTATCATTGCTTCGCGGTCAGCCTGGTAGTATCCGTGGTTAGTGTCCGATAATTGATAGGAGATATTCTTCCCTTCGTTATAAAGTTCATAGATAGTTTTCGCATTGCTATATGTACGCTTCATCTGAACCGGCAGGAACGTTGGAATATCATCCTTTGAGTGGTTGCACATTTTTATGGCTCGCGGCGCGGCAAGGCCAATGATCCCTGATTCCTCGGTAAACGTTAACGCATCCACAGGCAATTCGCAAATGCAATTGCTATGCATTGCATACACTTCGAATGTTCCGACGCTAACTACCGGCACCGCTGCTTTAATGCGTTCGTCAATCGCTGTTACCCACATGGTTTGATTACCCCCGCCACTTGCGCCGGTCGCGCCGATTTTCTGTTTGTCAACATATGAAAGGCTGGTTAAGAGATCCACACCCCTGATGTTATCCGACACCTGGAACCCCAGCAACGATTCTCCTAGATTCATCATCGACGCCCCGAGATTGTTTCCATGGTATTCATACTCTCCATGCACCGTTCCTCTTTCACCACCGCCGAATGCATCGATGCTCAAACACACATACCCATTAGTGACGAGTGACATGGCAACAGAATGTACAGATTCAGCCATCTTGGCTTCGCGCCAATGGCCGTTCATGTTGATAACCGCCGGAAATGGACCCTTGCCTTCCGGAACATACAGGTTAGCGGTGGCGAACAAACCTGGCCGCGTTTGGAAAGTAATTTTCCTGATCGTGAATCCATTTCCTTTCACCACCCCCGTTTCTTTAATTTCGAGCGGCAGCGAATGATTAATCATGATGCCCTGCTTTTGAATCACCGCTTCTCTTATCCGCGTGGCCGACTTCATCCATTCGTCTTTTGTTCGCGGTGGTGTATGCTGCGCGAACCGGACATATGCCTCATTCTTTAACTTTGCGGCAATGAAATCAGCATGATGAGGTGCAAAAACATTTGGCATTGTGTCTTTGTAATGCGACGACTGCCCGGGTATTTTTTCATTCGCAATCAGCCTGCCTGTGATAAACATGATCGCAAATAAATAGCTGGCCAAATTTTTTAACGGCATATTTCTGTATGTTTGGATGAACGGTAGTAAAGATAATAGAAGCTCATATGAACAACTTCACGTTTATTTTTCTCTGTCTTTTTACGATAGTCTTTTCCGGAACGCGCCACAAAGAAAATAATGTTCGGTATGTCGAAGGTATTTTTTACCAGGATGACCGGCCGGTGAAATTGGAGATCACTGGCGGAAAAATTACTTCTATCACTCCGATAAAAAAATTGTCAGGCAGCAGACGAACGCTTTATATCGCACCCGGATTTATCGACAACCAGGTGAATGGATATAACGGTGTTGCGTTCGACGATACGGCCATCACCGTGGAAGATATTCACAAGGCTACGACCGGTTTATGGAAGGCCGGGGTAACCACTTACCTGCCTACCGTCACCACCAATGACGGTCGCATTATTAATAAGAACCTTGCGACATTGGCTAAAGCGAAAGCAGATGACGCATCACTGGGTTCAATTGCCGGATTTCATATCGAGGGACCATATATTTCTCCTGTTGATGGTTACAGGGGAGCGCACCTGCTGAAATTTGTAAGAAAACCTGACTGGAACGAATTCATGGATTTCTATCAATCATCAGGTAACAACATTATCCAGGTAACACTCGCGCCGGAAGTAGAGGGAGCGATGGATTTTATTTCGAAATGCAAAGAAAAAAATATCATCGTAGCGCTTGGTCATCACAATGCTTCGGCGCAGGTAATCGACGAGGCGATTGAACATGGCGCCCAAACTGTTACTCACATCGGTAACGGTATTGCCAACAGCATCAACCGTCATGTGAATCCGCTATGGCCCCAACTTGCGGATGACCGGCTGATGATCAGCATGATTGGTGATGGCTTCCACCTGTTACCGGAAGAACTATGTGTTTTTTATAAAGCAAAAGGCGTAGACCGGACTATGATCACATCTGATGTGACCAGCTACGCCGGTATGCCCGCTGGTGAATACATCACAACGGAAGGAGAAAAAATTTTATTAACAGCCGACGGAGAGTTGAAGTATCCTGCGCAAAATGTTTTATACGGCTCCGCCGCGCCGATCACTAAAGGGATTGGTAACGTAATGAAAGTTACCGGCTGCTCGCTCAGCCAGGCTGTCCGGATGGGCAGCACCAATGCCGCAAGGTTATACAACTTCAAAGACCGCGGCGAATTAAAACCGGGGATGAGAGCCGATATTGTTTTGTTTGACATCGAAAATTTCAACATACACGTCAGGAAAACTATAGTGAACGGTCACATTGTGTACGATGAACGTGAATGAAGAAAAATTGGATTTGAATTATTTTAGTAATTTTAAATGGTTCGATGGCTGGTTATTTCTTTTTTTGATTAAGCCTACTAATTGCAACAATATTCTACATATCACCAAAACGATTTACTGCAAAAGATTGCATCCGGCGACGAGCATGCGTTCAGCGAACTATACAATTTTCATTGGAAGAAAGTGTACACTTTTCTTTTCAGGATGACGCGCTCAAGGCAAATCGCGGAAGAGCTGATGATGGATATTTTTACTAAACTTTGGTTACGCCGCGACCTGGTCATCAATATAAACGATATCGACGCGTATCTGCTCAAGTCATCTTATCATAAAGCCCTTAATTTTTTCCGGTATACTGCGCGCCAGAAAAAATTGCAGGATGCGTTACTTCATGAATCCGCTATTAACAACGGAACCATCATTGCTGATTCCACGACTTACCTGGAAACCCGGGAACTGATCAATGAAGCTATCGACCACCTGTCTCCGCAGCGTAAAGTTGTTTTCAACCTCGGAAAGGTTCATCGCCTTTCAAACAATGAAATTGCCAGGGAATTAAATATTTCTCCGGCTACCGTCAAGAAAACCATGTCTTCCGCATTAAAGGCCGTAAAAGGTTTTCTCAAGGAAAGGGGAATTGAAGCCACAACCTGTATTTTCTTCTTTCTCAGCTTTTTCTGCTACTGAGTAAATTTTTTTTTGTGCCGATACTACCGCAAGTGTGTTCCAGGTGTCAGTTCCGGTATACGACACGATCATGCCTAATCCTACATCACGTTTAGACTATTTGCTCAACCGGTATATTACCGGTCAATACACGCCTGCAGAATGGGTGGAATTCTGGGATGAGCTCAGCAAAACAGATGCGAGCCACCCCGTGTTCCGGCAAATGCAGGAATGGTGGAACAACCAGGAAGGCCAAAATGAATTGTCGGCGAACGTGGATGCCCAGGGCATTTTGAAAAAGATCATGATGAGTGACCAACCGGCACCAGTGGTCGCAAAAAGAAAACGCCTTTTCATAGCTGAGGTTAAATACGCAGCGGCAATTTTCGTTTTGGTTTGTGCCGCTGCTTTTTTCTTGTTTAGGCCCGGCGACAAATCTCTCGAACCGCCTGTGGGTACCACGAAACCTGCAATGAAAGCTGAACCAATCGGGCCGGGAAAAAACAAGGCTATCCTTACACTTAGTAATGGTAAACAGGTTGCCCTCGACGACGCTCAAAAAACCGTTATCTCAGATGCCGGTGTACAGATAGAAAAAGTAGCGGGACAACTCATCTATGGCAAGACAGATATTGTTGCGCTGAATACCATGACCACACCTAAGGGTGGTCAATTCAGTATCGTTCTGCCCGATGGAACAAAGGCGTGGCTTAACGCTGCGAGTTCTATTACCTATCCAACAATGTTTACAAACAACGAACGACGGGTGTCGGTAACAGGTGAAGTGTATTTCGAGGTTGTAAAAAATGCTGCACTTCCTTTCCGCGTAAAACTTCCCGACAACTCGGAAATACAGGTACTGGGAACACATTTCAACGTGAATTCATATACCGATGAACCATCATCAAAAACAACACTCGTGGAGGGTTCCGTGAAAATTAACAATAGCATTTTACAACCGGGTGAAGCATATACCAATGGGAAAATTGTAAAAGCCAATACCGAAGAAGCCGTAGCCTGGAGAAATGGTTTATTTATTTTCGATAAAACCGATTTGCAAAGCGTGATGCGTCAACTCGTGCGATGGTACGATGTTGAGGTGAAGTATGAAGGACCTTTGAGAGTTCGGACTTTCAGCGGAAAAATCGGTCGTGATCTGAGTCTGGAAGATTTACTTGATGGACTGAAAAGAACGGATGTTCATTTCAGAATTGAAGGCAAAACAATTATTGTGGTTTCGTAACGCGTATGATCCTGAAAATAAAACCGTCCCGGCTTCCGACCGGAACGGCAAATAGTTCAGGTTGTCATAAATACAAGTCAGGCAAAGACTGTTTTTATTATTAATCTAAACTGCTACAAAGGTATGCAATTAACTGCTACTGTCCTCCGCGGTATAGACCCTGGAGGCTATCTTCCAAAACTCCGACCTGGCCTGGTCCGGCTGGCAACCAAAACTTCGCGTGTTATGAAATTAACCGCTATTATTCTACTCGCTTTTGCGCTACATGTGGGTGCCAAGGGCGTATCACAAACAGTCACTTTTTCAGGAAAAAAAATTAATCTCCAGAAAGTATTTTCCGTGATCGAGGCACAGACCGGTTTTGTGGTTTTCTATGAAGACCAGTTGCTGGAGGGCAGACCACCTGTAACGATCGAATTGAAAAATTGTCCCCTGAAAGTGTTTTTGAAGGAAGCGCTTAAAGATCAGTCACTTGATTTTGATATCAAAGGAAAGACTGTTTTCATCAGCCGCCTGGTAACGCCCGCTGTTCCACCCGATACAAAAGACGAGGAGCCACCGGTTCCACCGATAGACGTTACCGGGCGCATCACCAACGAAAATGGTGAACCGGTCGTGGCAACAGTTGTGGTCAAATCTACCGGTAAAGCCACCACCACCAACGCGAACGGAGAATTTACATTGAAAGGCATAGATGAAAACGCCGTGCTGGTTATTTCAGGAGTGAATATCGAGCAACGCGAAATAAAAGCAACAGCGGGTGTGATGAACATTTCTGTTAAAAACGCGGTAAGCGCACTTCTCGAAACAGTTGTTATAGGTTATGGCAGGGAAAAGAAGGTGAATGTAATCGGTTCCGTTGCCACCGTTTCAGGAACAGAGCTTTCGAAAGCTCCTGTTATTTCAATTTCAAATGCCATGGCGGGTAGGTTACCGGGCACAATAGTATCGCAAAGAACCGGTGAACCAGGCTTTGACGGGGCATCAATTTTAATCCGTGGAAAGGGAACGCTGGGAAATAATTCTCCGCTCATCGTGATCGATGGAGTACAGGGAAGGGATTTAAATTCCCTGAACGTAAATGACGTGGAAAGTATTTCGATCCTCAAAGACGCCTCTGCAGCGATTTATGGCGCAAGGGCCGCAAACGGCGTTATACTGGTTACCACCAAGCGTGGAAAAGAAGGCCCGCCCACAGTAACCTATGAGTTTTACCAGGGATTGTTGTCGCCAACCCGCCTGCCGAAGATGGCAGATGCTGCAACATATGCGCAGATGATTCGTGAGATGCAAACGTATGCCGGCACCGATGAAGTAAATATGCTTTACACACCAGAAGACATCGAGAAATACAGGTCGGGTAAATTTCCGTGGACACATCCAAACACTAACTGGTGGGATGAAGTGCTGAAAGATTTTAGCCAGAACCGCAATCACAATCTTACCATTAACGGCGGCAGCCAGTCTGTTAACTACTATCTCTCTTTTGGCACACAATGGGCTGATGCGATATATAAAAACAGTCCGCACCGTTACAACCGTTACAATCTTAAGGGAAATGTCGATGTAAAGCTGAACAAATACCTCACGGTAAACCTCGACATCAACGGTATCCAGGAGAAGAAGCTGACTGCCGGCGGCGACAGGTTCACCGAGGATTACACCGACGAAAGTTTAATTTTTAACGTGGTTAACCAGGGCAGGCCGAACACGTTCAATAAATTTCCGAACGGCCTGACAGGAACCGGATCCTTCGGCGCCGATTATCAGCCGGCGCTTCTCGCTACGGCCGCATCAGGGTTCAACGACAAAACTACCAACCGCCTGAACACCATCATCAGTGCGAATCTCAAAGTTCCCTTTGTGGAGGGATTATCCATGTCAACTTACTACGCGTACGATCTCACATTGAAAAAAAGAAAATGGTTTCATACTCCAATGACCGCGTACTTCCTCGATAAGGCAGCATACCTGGCTGCCGGCAATACCGGCGCGGAAGATGGATCGGCATTTCTTGTTAAAACAGTAAACAATGCTCAACCGAATCTTGAAGATTTGTCTAACGATTTTAAAGTGAAAACTTTCAATTTCAGAATCAACTACGACAAGAGCATCAACAAGGTTCATAACTTTAACGCGTTCGTTGCGTACGAGCAGTCCGATGAGTTTTTTGAAGAGTTCGGCGCAACACGGAATTATTTTGTGAGCGCTCAGCTTCCTTATCTTTTTGCCGGAGGAGATGCAGAGAAAGATAATTTCGCCAACGTAAACCTCGACGCCCGCGTAAATTATTTCGGCAGGATCAGCTATAACTACAAGGAGACTTACCTGGTGCAGTTTTCGTTACGCAGAGACGGGTCGTTGAGATTTTCAAAAGAAAGCGGAAGGTGGGGAAATTTTCCCAGCATCCTGGCCGGCTGGAGAATATCGAATGAAAAATTCTGGCAGGAGCATCTTGGATTCATCAATGCCTTCAAGCTGAAAGCATCATGGGGCCAGTTGGGTAACGATCGTGTGGAACCCTTTCAATATTTGGCAACTTACCAGTTTACCAGTGGTGGCGTATATGGTTCCGACAGGTTGTACAAACAAAGTCTTGTACAAAACTTTACACCCAATCCATTCATTACATGGGAGGTTTCAAATGCATACAACGTAGGCTTCGAGTCGCAATTCTTTAATAACAAAGTGTATTTCAACACCGACTTCTTCTATCAGCGACGCAAAGATATCCTGGTTGCGAGAAACGCATCGGTTCCTGATTTCACCGGCATTTCGCTTCCGGATGAAAATTATGGTATCGTAGACAACAGGGGTTTCGAACTCGAACTCGGTTACAATGGCCGGGCTGGCAGGGACATTACGTATAGCATCAGTGGTTTTTATGCTTTCGCACGAAACAAGATCATAGAATTTGATGAGCCCGCACAAAGTGTTCCGTGGCAGGTGAGAACAGGCCATCCGCAGAATGGCTTCCTGCTGTACGATGGTATAGGAATTTTCAGGGACCAGGCCGAGATCGATAAAACCCCGCACGTTGCATCCGCTATTCCCGGCGACGTAGTTATCCGCGATGTTGACGGTGATGGCGAAATTACCACCGACGACAGGATACTTTTCGATAAGACCACAGATCCTGAATACACTTACGGCATCTCGTTTAGCTTCAACTATAAAAACTTTCAATTTTCGGGTCTCGTGAGTGGCGCAGGAAACGCCATGTACCAGATGCTGGGTTCACAACAGGGTACTCCCGGAAACTATTATTCTTACTATGCCGATGGAAGATGGACGCCGGATAATATCGACGCGGATAAACCGAGGGCATACCAGGGCTATACACCTTACTGGAGAAATAGTCATAGAACAGATATGGAATTTCAACAGATGGACTACGCGCGTATGAAAAATCTTCAACTCTCATACAACCTGCCGGACAGGCTGATTAAAAAAGTATTGTTGAAAGATGCGCAGGTTTATTTGTCGGGTCAGAACCTCTTTTTGATCTACAATGGCAAAGGAATCTGGGATGGCGAATTTGGCGGAGACAGGGACAACTACCCGCTTATGAGAGTATACGCGGCAGGAGTAAGATTGACTTTCTAACCAACTATCGAAAAAATCATGAAATACAATAAATCATTTTCAATTCTTTTCACTTTCCTCATCCTGCTCGCAACGCAGGCGTGTAAGAAAGGTATACTCGACCAGACCCCGCAGGATCAATATTCCGATGCTACGGTGTGGACGGATATCAACCTGGCCGAATCGTACCTGCTCAACACTTATAAAGGCACGGGAATAGGTTTCGCCGCTTTGATGCCAACTGCTATTTCCGATGAAGTGCGATTTACCCACCAGGGCGCTGAGACCTATATGCAGGGACAATTATCTGCTTCGAGCCTGGGCCCGTTTTCCGCGCCCGCCGATCCGAATGCGCCGACAGCATTCGGTTCGTGGAAACAACACTTCGACAATATTCAAAAGATCAACAAGTTTATCGCGAACATCGATCGCGTTTCGGAAGCAGTCGCAGAATCAGAAAAAGCAGGTATCAGGGCAAGGACCGATGTAATGAAGGGCGAAGCTTTGTTTCTGCGCGCTTACAGTTATGGACAATTGTTGCGCCTGTTTGGCGGCGTACCCTTATTCAGCGAACCAACTGAACTGGGCAGCAACTATCTTTCTGTCGGCAGAAACACATTTGAGGAAACGGTAAATTTTGTGATCGCAGATTGCGATGCTGCCACTGCATTGCTGCTCGACAATGCATCGACAGTAATGGGCAGGGCAGGCAAAGGTGTCGCCATGGCGCTCAAGTCCAGAATATTGTTATTTGCAGCCAGCGATCTCGCCGCGGATGGAACAGCGAAAAGCAAATATGTGGGTTATGAGAATCCCGACAGGCAGGCGCTTTGGACAGCAGCCAAAAACGCTGCAAAGGCGGTGATCGATTTAAATACATACCAGCTTGCGGATTTTGGCGCGCCCGATAAATCTGCAGTAGCAAAAAATTTCTTCGAGTTTTTCAAAGCAACAGACCTTTCCAGCCCCGAAGTGATATGGGGAAAGATGTACAGCACCGAAGCTAATTTCGGCCATTCGAATAACCAGTATAACGATGCCAACGGGTGGACCGGTTACAGTGGCAATTCTGCGACACAAAACCTGGTCGATGCTTTCCAGATGGAAGATGGGTCAGACTTTTTCGACCATTTTACATTGAATGGAAACAAAGAATATGTGAACACATCTGGAACATTTACTTCTCCAAATCCATATTACAACCGGGAACCAAGATTTTATGCAACGATTTTATTCGATAGCGCAGTTTGGAAACCCCGCGATCCGAGTTTGCAAAGTGTCGATCCTTTAGGTGTGTACGACAGGCGAACAAGAATCGTGATAAATGGAGGCGTAGAAATATCAAAGCGTTTTGGTATCGATACAAGGCAGGCGGATCGTTCGCCCGATAACGGAGGGTACACCGGCTACCTGATGAAGAAAACGTTGGATGACGGTGTAATAACCGGCGTGGTGGATAACCAGAATGCGTGGATCGAAATGAGGTATGCTGAAATTTTGCTGAACTACGCTGAAGCATGCATCGGGTTACATGAAGATGGAGAGGCTGCAACCTACATTAACATGATACGAAATCGTGCCGCGTTGCCCGATCTCACCGGCGAGATCACCGAAGCATTGCGTCACGAACGCCAGGTCGAGCTTGCATTCGAGTCGAGCAGGTGGTACGATATCAGGAGATGGAAAATACTGACAGACGTGCTCACAGACGCTTACGGGATCGACATTGTTGAAACCGTTACCGACGGAGTTAAATCTACAACGTGGAGACGCATCGTTGCTGAACCAAGAACTGTATCCGAAAAAATGCTCTGGACACCAATAAGCGCCGACGAAATTAACCGCGCTCCGCAATTGGAACAAAATCCCGACTATTGAAAATATATTGCGTATACTCACATTTAAATAAACCTTTCTTTACTTCTTATCCGACTTAAACTATGGTTGTAAGAGCTCGTATCCGTGCCTTTTTGCCCCTGTTGTTCCTGTTGTTTTCCGTGAGAGTAGATGTGTTCGCCGATGACCTGCCCGGGTCGGGGCTGCTGCCTGTTCCAAGAAAGATGTCTTTGTCCGACGACAGGAATTTATTTGATAACAGTTGGCGCATACTGCACAGCACAGGCGTGTCCATTGACGATGCTGCTGTGAGTGGTTTAATCAATGACGTGAATGACCGGTTTGGCTTTGTTATCAAAGCTGGACCCGCCACATCACACATCATCAGGCTGCGGGTAAAAGAAGGGGCGGTAAAAATCGGGGACGCTACTGACACAAATCGTGGCGAGCTAATGAAGCAAGCTTATCGTCTCGAGATGAATGGAAATTCTGTCAACATCACAGCCAACGCATCGGCAGGTTTATATTATGGCGTGCAAACGTTCCTGCAATTGCTGTCGACAGAAAACGGTAAGGTGATGTTTCCATCAGGAACCATAGAGGATTGGCCAGACCTCGAACTTAGAGTCATTTATTGGGACGATGCGCATCATCTTGAAAAAATAAAGGCATTAAAACGTGCGATCCGTCAGGCAGCTCATTACAAAATCAATGGGTTCGCATTAAAGCTTGAAGGACATTTTCAATATAAAATTGCCAAACCGATCGTTGAACCTTATGCCTATACGCCTGAAGAATACCAGGACCTTACAAACTATGCTTTGAAACATCACGTACAACTGATTCCCTTTCTTGATTATCCCGCGCACGTATCTTTTATTTTGAAACATCCTGAATTCGCGTCGCTGAGGGCATATCCGAATAACAATTACGAATTCAGCGTTGTAAATCCGAAAGCGGAGGAGCTGATTATCGGAATGTTTAACGAATTGTTTGAGGCCAACAAAGGTGTTAAATACGTTTTTCTGTCGACCGACGAGGCTTATTATGTAGGTAAAGCCGACAATGAGAAGGAAGCCGCAAAATCCGCAGGTGGCAACGGCGCGCTATTAGCAAAAATTATTGCGAAAGTGGCCAATGAACTGCATAAGAAAGGACGATCATCTATCATTTGGGGAGAATATCCTCTCACTGAGAAAGACGTTCCGGCACTACCTTCTCACATTATCGACGGGGTATATGACAGCCAGGTGGCCTCATTGTATAGGAAGCAGGGCATAAGACAGATGATTTACACTTCTACACAGGGAGTGGAGCCACTCTTTCCCGAATATTACAATTATCCAGCGAACAAATTCGAAGCGATCGACACCGCGAAAAGCAGGGTGTTGACCGACGACGAAATGCAACAGGGAGAATTGGGTCGCGGACGCGTAGAAGGTTTGCTAAGGACCATTTCTTCGGCTATTGCCGAAAAGAAGTCAGATTTCATGGGTACCATTGTTGCGGGGTGGGGCGATTCGGGTTTGAATCCTGAAACTTTTTGGCTTGGCTATACCACGGGTTCGGCAGCGGGATGGAATCATAAAGAAATGACCTCGCCCGATTTGTCTGACCGTTTTTTCAGGAGCTTTTACGGAAGCGGATCTGAAAATATCAAAAAAATATACCAGCTGATGAGCAGCCAGTCTCAATTTTGGGACGACAGCTGGGAATGGGCGCCTCTGCAGTTACGCACACCAATTGTAGGAAACTCTGAAGGAATATTTGATGAACCGCGTCACCTGAAGGATCAGACATTACTTCCTTTACCGTCGCTTAACAGTGATCTTTCACCAGGCAATGACTGGAATGCATTGAACGCACAGCGACTGAGAGCCGTTGAGAAATATTTAAAAGAAAACACGCAGTTGATAAACCTCCTGCAGGAAACATTACAAAAAACACAGCGTCAGCATTTCAACCTGCGTGTGTTTATTTCGATTGCCAATCTATGCAGGCAAAATTTGCGGATGCTCCTCCATTTGCAGCAGATAAATTCGCTGCTCGCATTACCTTCTTCCTCTACCGATCCTGCTATTTCTGTTTCGCTTTTCGATCACGCGCTCGACAAAGCAATCGAAATGCGTGAAGAGCGTAACGAAATGCTGAGGTCGCTCGAAACAGTCTGGTATGAAGAATGGTTTCCGCGTGTTTCCGAAGCGAACGGGAGGGTTTTTCTCGATAAAGTTGACGACGTTAAAGATCATGTGCCCGTACGCACAGTGGATATGACCTATCTTATCTATCGACAATTAAACTACCCAATGGACAAGTGGTGGGACGAGGTACTTAATGCAAGGAACAAGCTGGCGGCAGAAAAAAATCTGCCGCTGCGAAATTCTAAACTCGACTGGAAGAATGTTGATTGAACCTTTCTAAAATTATCTGATAATGAAGCGACGTTCGTTAGTACGAAACCTGGTAATTGTGGCGGGTGGGCTGGTGCTGCTGCCTTCCTGTTCCGGTGACACATCTAAGGCATCCATCCAGCTGAACAACCTGGATATCGATGCGGGTACAGAAGAACTGCTGGCGCAAATCGTGGAAACATTGATTCCGGAAACCGATACGCCGGGAGCAAGGGCTCTGAATATTCATCTCTTCGTTTTAAAAATGCTGGATGATTGCTATGAGAAAGATGATCAGCAAAAATTCCTCGCTGGTTTAAGCGATCTTGAAATCCTTGCTAAAAAACAATTTGGTCACTCCCTTATTGCCTGC
>JAEUVS010000104.1 GCA_016786745.1 Chitinophagaceae bacterium
AATGATGGCATCACTATTTTGCCTGAACTCGCCACGGTAGATTTGCGACCGTCGCAAGTAACCGGAAGGGTTCTTATTTTAGGAAAATAGCGATGTTTTTTAACTTTTTCCTGAAAATGATAAACAGGCAAAAGCATGTAATAAAAACAATCAGCGCAAGGATAAATAATTCGCCGCCGTCGTTCTGTACAACAATGCCAAGTTTGGTAAGATGAGAAAAGATCGCGCCGCCCATCAATCCCATTCCCAGGATTGCACCCACTAATGTTGTGCGCGGTATCAACAATAAAATGGCGGCGATAAGTTCAAATATGCCAACAAGAATTCTTCCCCAGGGTTCAAGTCCGAGTGTCGAAAATATAAACACTGACTCCGGAGCCGCGGAAAATTTGAAGTAGAGCGTTTCCAAAAGGATAATTGCTGGTACAACTCTTAATATCCAGGCAATAATGTTAGAGGTTCTGTTTTTCATGATTTTATTCTTTAGTTAGTTTCACCTGAGGCCATTTTTCATCCGCAACTTTAATCCTGTGTTCCTGGTCTTTCATCCACATTTCTTTTACCTGCCTGTTGTAGTTGAAATACAGTTTGCCGTTCACAATAGTCCACGTATCCGGTTGCGTTGGCGCTTTGTACCCTTCCGAGGTTCCCCACGCACAGAATCCGCCATATTGCGGCACAAATTTATCGGGCGTACTCGTAAACATATCCAGGTTTTCTTTGCTGTTGAACAACCACTTTGCATCCTTATATTGATAAGTGTACGTCGCTGATCCTTTTACCGGTTTCGACTCTTTGAAGAAAGCAACCACATCATATCCATTAATTGCTGTGCCTCCGGGCGCGAATACCTCAGATTGTGCATTCACATGAATGAAAAGGAAAACCGCCATTAGGGATAACATCACTTGTTTCATATTATTAAGTTTGTATTTATGATTTAATGAACAAGCTTCTGCCAGTTGGCGTCTGCTTTTTGTTTCAGGTTGGCTTCGTCTTTATCCCAGCTTTTTTTCGTGTTATTGAAAAAGCGGTTGTAAAAAAGATAAAGTTTGCCGTTAAGCACTTTGAACGTTTCAGGATCGATATCTACCTTTTCGCCTGTCGCGCCCATTGCATATGCGCACCAGCCCCCATATTGAGGTTTGTATTTTTCGGGGTCGGATTTAAAAGCCTGCAGGTGCTGCATGCTTGAAAAACGGTAAACAATGCCATTGTAAGTAAAGTTGAGCTCCTTTTTGCCTTCTTTCGCAACATTGTCGGTGAAGTATGCTACCGGGTCGTAGCCATTGATTGCTAAATGGTTGCTTGTAACGTTATACGTTTCGGCGCTGGCTTTTGAAGCGCTTTGTGCGCTCGCATCGCAAACCATGAAGGCATAAACCAGCGCAAAGGCGATTAAGAGCCTGGTGGACGTGACAGAAAAGTGTTTCATGCCCTCTTTGTCGCAAAAGCCTTTATTTTCTTACATAATTTTTCAAATTTTTTTTCCGGTTTTTTCAGTCTTTGAAAAAAATGCAGGAAATTTTGTAAGGTTTTTGAACAATCCACGACTAAACATTATTAAGACGTCCCGGGTGACAAAGTTGAATGTAATTGATCCGCAGCAATGGGTAGACAACCACGCAGATTACCTGTATTCATACGCTTTGTCGAGGCTGGATGACGAGGAGCAGGCGAGGGACCTCGTTCAGGAGACTTTTCTTGCAGCTTTAGAGAGAGTTGATCAATTTGAAGGAAGGAGTTCTGAACGTACGTGGCTGACTGCGATTTTAAAGAATAAGGTGATGGATGTGTTTAGAAGAAAATCAATGGCATTTGAAACGGTGGTGAACCATGCTGATGACGTTGATTTTTTTGATGCGGGTAATGGTCACTGGAAGGAAGAATATCAACCCAGGTCATTTGGAATTGAGAATTACGACCATGTAGTGAATAAGGAGTTCAATATTGTTCTTGAAAATTGTATGAAGAAATTACCGGCGCTGTGGTTGTCGGTTTTTACAATGCGACATATTGAAGAGTTAGCAGCTGATGTAATATGCAATCACCTGAAAGTTACGTCGTCTAATTTCTGGGTGATCATTCACCGCACTAAAGTAAACCTGAGGGCATGCCTGCAAAAAAACTGGTAAAATGTTGTGATGAATAAACTGGAAAAGATAGCGTATAACTGCAGGAAGGCAACTTTGTTAATTGAGAAGCAACAATTTGGCAGGCTGACGATGGGAGAGCGTGTGGAATTGAAAATGCACCTCGCGGGTTGTTCAGTATGCCGCATCTTCCAGCAACAAAGTGTAACTATCAATAAAATGATAAAGGATTTATACAATCAGAAGTCGGTTCGGAGTACCTTAGACGGTCAATTCAAGCATTTGTTGCAGGAACGGATTAACAGGAAATTGTCAATGTAATCGTTATTATCGATATGCGGCAGAAATTAAACTTAATAACTCTTGGTGTCGGCGACTTTGAAAAATCAGTGAGCTTTTACGAAAAACTCGGTTGGAAAAAATCGGATAAGAGTTTGGATGGCCTGGCGCTATTTCCATTGGGCGGAATCGTGCTGGCTTTACACCCGCGGCACGAACTTGCTGATGATACAACGTTGAAGCATCAACCGAGCGAATTTTCGGGCCTCACCATTTCTTACAACGCTAAATCGGAAAAAGAAGTTGACGACATTTTTAAAGAGGTTAAGCAACTTGGTGCGACAATCGTAAAGCCTGCGCAGAAAGTTTATTGGGGCGGTTACAGCGGTTATTTTAAAGATTTAGATGGATACCTGTTCGAAGTTGCCTACAACCCTTTTTGGGAACTTGACGAAAACGACAACCTCAAACTTTAGCTTCACAACACCGCCTTCGCACGATGTAAAGCGGTCTCCATATTTTCGGTTACATAGCGTTTTCCAATATTGAACAGCAACCTCGATCTCCGCATTTCTTCAAGCACCTGCGGTTGAACGCCAGCCACGATCAGTTGAATACCCTCATGCCTGCAGGTATTTAATACATCTTTCAGTGTGTGCAATCCCGTGGCATCTATCACGGTAACATCCTCCATCTGCACGATAAGCACCTTTGGTTTCTTCTTAATCAGTTTGATGGCATCCCTGAACTTGTAAGCTGCCCCAAAAAAGAAAGCGCCCCGAATCTCGAACACTTCAACCCCATCGGGCAAATTCTGCCTGGCGACAGCATCGCCATCTTCTTTATCTTCCAGCAGCGAACTCACATTGCTTATCTGTACCATTCGCCGCATAAAAAGAAATACCGCGAGCACCATTCCAATTTCAATTGCAACAGTGAGGTCGAAGAATACGGTAAGCAGAAATGTTGTAATTAATACCATTGCATCGCTCCTGTTGCCGCGCGCGATGCTGATAAAGGTTTTGTGTTCGCTCATGTTATAGGCAACAACTACAAGGATACCGGCCAGGCAACTCATCGGGATTAATACCGCCCAGCGTCCAACCAGCAGCATGATTACCAGTAGTGTTAACGCGTGAACGATTCCGGCTACAGGCGTGCGGCCTCCATTCTTAACGTTGGTGGCTGTACGAGCGATAGCGCCGGTTGCGGGTATTCCTCCAAAAAGCGCAGACGCAATATTCGCCCCGCCCTGGGCTATCAATTCTGTATTGCTCCTGTGGTTGCCGCCTATCATTCCATCTGCCACCACAGCAGATAACAGGCTTTCAATAGCTCCCAGCAGGGCAATCGTAAACGCCGGTTGTATCGCAGCTTTTATAATGTCGAAGTTCAGTTGCGGAAAAGTGGGAGAGGGTAGGGCGGATGGAATGCTTCCAAAGCGGCTTCCGATTGTTTCAACAGGAATATTAAAAATCTGGACCGCAGCGGTCATCAATAGTATTGCAACTAATGAACCCGGAACAACGCGGGTAATTTTTGAAAAGAAAAGACTGATCAGCACGGTGACAACTGCTATTGTGATCGCATAGCCATTGAGGGAAGAAAAATTGTCGAAATAGCTTTGCCATTTTTCGATGAAATCGGCCGGCACTGCATCCATCGTTAATCCGAATATGTCCTTCACCTGCGACGAAAAAATAATTACTGCAATCCCGGTTGTAAAACCGACGATCAATGGGTGCGGAATAAATTTTATAACGTTGCCCAGCCGCGCCAGGCCCATAAGTATAAGCATTATACCTGCAATGAACGTAGCGACGATGAGGCCTGTTACGCCATATTCCTGGACGATGCCATATACGATAACGATAAATGCGCCGGTGGGTCCCCCGATCTGTACCCTGCTTCCTCCGAAGACGGAGATAATAAATCCTGCTATGATGGCAGTGAACAGGCCTTTTTCAGGTGAAACGCCTGATGCTATGGCGAAGGCAATCGCCAGGGGTAATGCAACAATTCCAACGATAATGCCTGCAATTACGTCTTTTGTTAACTGAGGCCTGCTGTAATTTTTGAGGGTGTCTGCCAGTTTTGGTTTGAACATGCTTATACGATGGTGCGGGTTTCGCTGCAAAGGTATAAGTTCTGTTAGTTAAGTACTATAGGCGCAAACCCGAAAAAAAAATTTACCCTTTATAACGCCGTAGCGAGGAGGTATAGAAGTATGGCAACGTCTACCACCACACTCAGGAATAAAACCGGAATCGTGATCCTGGTAGGTAATGCAGCGAGGTTGGTGACAACTACCATAGCCATCGATGTAAGCGCAATCATAAACAAAGGAAGGCTTAAACCGCCCATTACAATGAAGAATATCGCGACAGGAGTGATTACGCAGCCATGACCCGCAAGTGCAATACCCAGCCACATGAAACGATCCTCCTGCTGATTGCCGCTCCAGGTTAAAAATCTACTTAATAACGAAGGTTGTTTGATTTGCGTAAGACGACGGGTAAAAGCAGCTGCAGGATGGAGTATGTTTGCCATTATCAGATTATTTATTAGACAAATTTCGATACTCCGGCCCCGGCATTTGATGACGGTGGTATGCTGAAAAACTGATTTTAATCAGGTGGCCTAATATAACAGGTTCCTCAGCTTCTCAACATTGTTCACCACCACTTTTCCCGTTTTGATATCAATTAGTTTTTCCGCTTTAAAATCACTTAGCGTTCTTATGAGCGATTCAGTAGCCGTTCCTATATATTGCGCAAGATCTTCCCGCGATATCTCAATCGGCGTGGCCTTTTCTTTCAGGTTAAACTTGTCCACGATATCTGTAAGCGCCTTTGCAACCCTCTTTCGCAACGAGCTGTAGGCAAGACTCATCAACCTCTCTTCTTTCTCTTTCACGTTCTGCGCAATAAGATGAATAAATTTCGAAGCTACTCCGGCATCTTTATGCAACATCTGCAGAAATTCATCTTTCGGAATCAGCATCAGTTCCGCATCTTCCAGAATTGATGTGCTGTCATCGTAATTAATATCTTTCAGTATCGCAGTATAACCGATGAAATCACCCGAATTATGCAGATCGATGATATACTCTTTGCCATCTTCATGCGATTTATACGTTTTCACTTTCCCTTTAACCAGGTAATACAGAAATCGGGGTCGATTGCCTTGGGCGTACAGCGTTTGCTTGCGGCTGTACTGCTGCACATCGTATTGTTCAGACATCTGTTGAATAAGCCCGCTGCTCTTCACATCGTGGAGAAACTGGTTAAATCCTCCGGGCGACGAAGGATATTTGTTACTGAGCAGTTCGATTTTTTTTAACCGTACTTCCACTGCATTAAGCAGTTCGATTTCCTCGAAGGGTTTTGTGATGTAATCATCAGCGCCCATTTCCATACCCTTGCGATAGTCGCCGCGTTCAGTTTTAGCAGTCAGGAAAATAAGAGGAATATGCTGTGTGTCCGTATTCTTCCTCAAAAGGTGTAAAACGCCGTAGCCGTCGAGCTCCGGCATCATGATATCGCAGATAATAATATCGGGTTGCTCTTTTATTGCAAGCTCTACACCTTTTTTTCCGTTCTCGGCGGTGTACGATTTGTAGCCGGCAAGAGAAAGTATTTCCGCGGTGTTCTCGCGTATGTCGATATTGTCTTCTATAACCAGGATTTTCTTTTGCATATCATTGTTTTGCTGGTATGGAAATCGTTACTGTAGTACCCTCATTCAATTCGCTTTCAAGTTTCGCGGTGCCCCCTAAAAGGTCAAGGTATCGTTTTACAATATGTAATCCAAGTCCCGTTCCCTGGATGTTCTGAGCGTTTTTTCCCCTGAAAAAGGAAGAGAACAAATGTGCGGTATCTTCATCAGAAATTCCAATTCCCTGATCTTTCACCGATATGATCGCTTTTTCTCCCTTTATAGCGCTGTTTATTGCGATCCGTTTGTGAGGATCGGAGAATTTTATCGCATTTGAAATAATGTTGATCAGGATGTTGCGCAACATTTTTTTATCGCTTTCTATCATCTCATTCCCTTCATGCTGGTAGACAATCTGCTGTCCCTCTTTCAACAATCCATTCATTTCATCAATGGTATCTTCCACAACTTTTTTGAGATCGAATTCGGCGAGAGAAGTTCCTACTTTTCCTTCATCGAGCTTTCCGAGCGAAAGGAAATCTTCCAGTAGGTCGTTCAGGTGCTTTACTGCATCTTTAATCTTTGAAATATGTCGTTCACGCTGCGGCTGCTCATCACCCGAAGAATATCGCGACAATAACGCGGCAGACGACAACACCGTACTCAATGGGGTCCTGAATTCATGAGACGCCATGGACACAAACCGGCTCTTGATTTCATTAAGCTGTTTTTCCTTATCCAGCGCCTCGCTGAGCTCGAGTTGCGATTGCTCCAGCTGCTGTAACGCTTCTTTCAAAATGATTGTTCGTTCTTCCACTTTTATTTCCAGTTCCGCATTAAGGTTTCGCAGTTCTCCGGTTACTTTTTCGAGCTGCTTTTGTTGTTGAAGCATGTTCGCTTCTATTTCCTTCCGGTGACTGATGTCGACGATGAAAGCAGTAACATACCGTTCGTTGTTGCGCAAATAGGTGCTTAAACTTACCTCTACAGGAAATTGAGACCCGTCCTGCTTCTGGCCACGCAAATCCCGGCCATGACCCATCACCCTGTCTGTAGGACTCTGATAGAAGCCATGGCGCAGGGCGATATGACTTTTTTTATAATGTTCGGGAACAAGAATTTCTATTGTCTGGCCGAGCAATTGTTCTGCGGTATAACCAAACATCCGGCATGCCGAGGGATTGATAAGTATGATATTCCCTTTCGGACCGGTAACAATAAAACCTTCCGTGGCGTATTCAAATAAGGATACAAGGTGAGACGATTCATTCAGCATATCCAAATGTAAGTAAACACACTTATGCTTTTAACAAGTCCTGCTCGATAACAATTGCGGCCGGGAAAAGAATGTTGTTTTCAAGGTGTTTGTGTAACACCAGCTGGTTATCCAGCTCCCGTAACCGCTGCATGAGAATATCGTACCGGGTACATCGCCCGTGAGATACGCGGTAATTGTCCGTCAGCTGGCGCAGCGACGTGAGATATTCGTTTAGCTGATCGTGGTTGTCGCCGGGCGCTTTCATTGGCTTTCGCAGTGTTCTAACAAGCAAACCGCCGTACGGCTCCTGCCGCCGGTGCGCGGAGTATATTTGTTTGATATAAGGGAAAAGCACTTCTTCCTGCTGCCTGTGTTCTTCGTCCATCAGCACACAAATCGCCGAATGTATGGACATCGCGGTTTGCAGCTGCGGATATTCATTTTTGCGATGGTTCACCAGGTAATGCATCTCACCTTCGAGTTGTGGCAGCGTCTGTTTAAGGTAAGCGTGATGGATATTCACAATGTAATCGATCAGGAAATCGGTTTTCCATTTATCAAACTGTAAATCGAGTGGTAGATTTGCCGTTTGCGAGACCTGGTTGAGCTTTAACACCACTTCGGCATACGACACGTTTTTCGCGCTGCACACTTCACGCAGGCGAAAGTTGCCTTTACAGCAATAGTTTATGCCATACTCGCGGAACACCCCGGCTGTACGGTAGTCGCTTCGTACGATGTCGCCTACATTTTGATTGTCATATAAACTAACCAGTTGCATCAATTCGCCATTAAAAGTTTTTGCTGAATACAAGCTCCCAAATGTAAAATGCTGCTACAGCAAAAAAGATGACGTTGATCAGCGGGTGTACTGATAAGCGGCAGAGGCGCTACAGGTCTTTTCTGCGAAAAGATCTTGTTGCGAGCAACAGCGGTACAATAATCCAAAGTAACATTACGGCGAAGGTGTAAATGGTGCCTGTTCCGCTGCCGAAGAAGTCTTTGTACGTAGCGCCGGTATATCCCATAAGCGCGCTTACATCCATATTCAGCATGATGAAAATCCTTGCGAGGTCAACCGGGTTAAGTGAAGAAAGCACCAATGTTAGTTTTTCGAGAGGATAGTCGCTGAAGGTAAAAAGTATGATAAGAATGAGGCCGTCATAGATAAGCGCGAAGTAAAACCATAGCAAAAGCGCGGCGCCTATTCCGCGTGCCTTATCGCGCGATTTTACCGAAGCAAGAAACGCCAGGGAGCAGAAGATGATGGAAAGTATACACCCGCCTAATATGACTGATATCCCCGTTGCGTTGAAATTATACAGGCAAACAGGTACACCAACACCAACAAGGTAGGCGGCCGACAACGACAATGCCGTGCCCGCATATTCACTGATAATTACTTTGTCGCGGCTAACAGGCTGCGATAACATGAGTTCTATAAATTCATAGGAATTGAAGTAATGAATTGTTGAGAAAACCATGCTTACCAGCGGTACAACAATGAGCACTATGTTCAGCACGCTGAGCATCGCCTTGCCGGGATCGGCTTCGAGCTGAAAAAGACTGAATGTAATCAGGAACAGAAACAGGGTATAGGCAATAATAACCTTGCTCCGGAGGATATCATACAACACATATTTGGATATCTTTACCACGTTACGACACTATTCTTGTTTGGTGAGTACTGGTTGAGTTCATCTCGTCTTTACTAAATCCATGTTGCATTAGTTTGGCAATCGCTTTGCTCAGTCGCTTTTCGCCGGTAATATCCCTTATAGTTGAAATCGGCTCGAAGAATTGCAGGCGTCCTTCGTTCAAATACATAATGTCTGTTGTCAGTTCCTCGAGATCGCTGAGAATGTGGCTCGATAGTAAAATCAGCTTTCCCCGTCTTTTCTCTTTCGTTATTTTGTCTTTCAGTATTTCGCTGGCAACCGGGTCGAGGCCGGCTGTGGGTTCGTCGAGTATAAATACATCGGGGTCGAACATAAATGCAAGTGTGGCGCTAACTTTCTGACGTGTGCCCCCGGAAAGGCTCCGCATGGATTTGTCTTTTATACTTTCAATATCGAAGGCCTCGTACAGGTCGTTATCCAGTTCCTGTTCGCTTATGCCACGAACGTTTTTAATCATCTCCAATACCTGTCCGATCTTCATGTTATCAGGATAACGTCCTATCTGTGGCATGTAGCCAATGCGGTTCCGGTATTTAAAATCTTTGTGAACGAGTTTATTGTCGAAATAAATATTTCCACTGTCCGCCCGTACCATTCCGAGGATGCATTTGATAAGCGTTGTTTTTCCTGAGCCGTTGGGACCGATTAATGACACCACACTACCGCCGGGAATGTCGGCCGACACATCGGCGAGCGCATGCAGTTTTTTAAAACGCTTATTCAGGTGTTCGATCTTGATCATATTGCCAGTTGCCTCATTCTCGGTTTATCGTCTCTCAGCGTTTCGGGTGTAAGGCTGGGGATGGCTTTTTCAGCTTTGTCGAGCAGTGTGATGATAAAACTTCTCAACAGTAAGAGGCTGTTAGGATTTTGTTCTATCAGCATCGAATACATACTTACAGGGTGATAAGGCACATCGCCGATCCCATCCCTGTTGATATCATATCCTTCATACTTATCCCAATAATTATCTGAAAATTTATTTAACACCAGGCTGCCATTTGTCGCGATATCGAAGGTGTTGGAGAGGAAGTTGTTGTGATGAAAATTGTTATCGCTGCAACTCGCCTGCACTTTCGACGCCCAACCGTTTTCCCTGAACGTGTTGTTGGAAATTTCGATGCGGTTGGCGCCTTCCATATAAATCGCTACAGTATTCCGATAAAATTTGCTTCCGTTTATTTTGCTGTCGGTAATTTCTTTTAGCAATATCCCATATGCAGAAGGACCCCAGTTGTTTTCGAAGATATTTTCATTCATCGTCACTCTTTTTGAAAACATTACGGCGACTCCGGCTCCATTTGCCTCGAAGGTGTTTTTGCTATATACATCATCGTTCGAAAACATAAAATGCAGGCCGTAACGGATATTGTTGTGGCTAACGTTTTCTTTAATCAGTGAATTGGTTACAAATTCGAAATAGATGCCATCCCTGTGGCCTGATGAATTGTTATTTTCAATAACAGCATTGCTGCATTTCCAGAGATGAATTCCATTTCCGGAAGTTTGTTCGCTCTTCGTTTTACCAACGAGCCTGTTTCCTTTAATTGTAAAGTGATGACTGTTTGCAACGTGAATACCGAAAAAAGTTTGGGTTAGTATATTGTCTTCAATTACAAAATTACTTGCGTCGATGATGGTGATAGCCGCGTAGTCGTTAGCGCTTGAGTACCCGGAGTTTGTAAAATGTATCCCTTTTACTGTGACGCCGGTGCCGCTGATGGTGAATATTTCATACTTGTCTGACCCATGGAGCACGGGACGATTCTCTCCAAGAAGGGTAACCGGTTTTGAAATGATCACATTTTCCACATAGTACACACCCTTTTTAATAAGGATAGTGTCGCCGCTTGCTGCTGCTTGTACAGCCTGCCCGATTTTTTTGACTGCTTCATTCGCGCCCACGGGAATAATTTTACCGAAGGCCGGCGTAAATAAAAGCAGGCATATAACGGGCGCCATTAGTTTCATTTCACGAGGATATTATACAAAGTTGACCAATTTGTGGTTCTGCTTCCATCAATTTCGGCAGATTTTTTTTCTGCAGCTTTTTTATCTGCAAAAGCTGCGGCATTGCCACCCATGGGACTTTTTAATTGGCTGCTGATTACAAATTCCGCTGAATTTACGTTGACAAATTTTTTATTGTTTTCATAATTCACGAACAAAGTCTGATGTATATCTGAAAGTTCAACCCCGCGGCGTTCCAGGAAGGAGGCGATACAATGGGGATCGTCAAATTTAAACACCCTGCCTTTTTTTGTGATTATTTCGCCGCCGAATTTCGGATCCGTGATTGTCATCTTACACTCCGCGCAATTATCTTTTCCTAAAACAATCTGCTCAGGTTTAGGTGTGCAACCTGCAATAACGATCATTGCAAATATTACAAAAGCGTTTTTGTATGCGTTCTTATTCATTTAAGTTTTGTCATTTTTCTTTTGTCTGCGTCCTTCTGCAAACCAGACAATTGCAAACAGCGCCACTACGCCGATAATTATCCATGCACCTGTGTCTGGTAAAGAGTACGCGTCGAAGTTTAGAAGTTTTTTATGCCCGATCAGCGGAGGTTGATATGATAAACCGGGAACCTGTATCGCTGCGTGTGGATCGAGATTGTGGCCGTAGTCATATCCCCACTGGTAAAAGTCTACCAGGGCAGCGGCGCCACCGATTGCAAATAGCGCGAGATAACCGAGCAGCAGTTTCCGTTTTCCGACGAATGCAACGATCAATCCCAGCGCTATGAAAATTCCAAAAACATAAACAAGAAAATCGAATTCGGGAAACATTTCGACCTTGATGTGTTTCATGCCGATATAGTGATTGAGGCCGTTAATGATCTCTACCTGACCGCTCAGCTTGTACAGCCATATCTGCATTGACAAGCCTTCAGGATATTGGGGAGCGATCAGGTAAATAGACCAGAAAGGGACGAAATATGCTGCAATTAAAACAAGCGAGCCAATCCCCACGATTATTCTTGATGTAGTGCTCATTTTATGGTGCTTTGGATACGTCTTTTTTAGTGCTGTCTGCTGCGGCATCGGATCCTGCGGGTTTATTTGTGCCGGTGCTGAACGTAAGCGGTACGTTGCTGTTCGCGGGCGATACTCTCAAATAACCCTGCATTTCCTGGTGGAGCGCCGAACAGAAATCTGTGCAATAGAACGGATACATTCCTGTTCTGTCTGGTTTGAAGAGCAGGGTTTGTGTTTCGCCGGGCATGATCAATATCTCTGCGTTATTTGCGCCCTTTATTGCGAACCCGTGCGGAACATCCCAATCCTGCTCGAGGTTAGTGACGTGGAAGTATACCTCGTCACCTACTTTTACACCTTCTATATTGTCTGGCGTTAAATGCGAACGTATCGCAGTCATCCATACATGCACTTCTTTGCCTTTACGTTCCACTTTCGCCTGCGCCTCGCCTTTAGCAACATATGGATGCTCGTTTTCTTCTATCTTATAAATCTTCAGTGCATTTCCTGATATTTTATCAGCTGGGATCGCTTCTGCGTAGTGTGGCTCACCCACAGTTGGGAAGTCGAGCAGCAGTTTCATTTTTTCGCCGCTGATGTCGTATAGCTGCGCGCTTTGTGGCAACTCGGGTCCCACGGGCAGGTAACGGTCTTTTGTGATTTTGTTATAAGCGACCATATACTTTCCATACGGTTTCTTAGTGGGTCCACCCATTACGCTCAGGTGACCGATGGAATAATACGTTGGAATTCTGTCGAGCACCTTCTGTGTTTTGACATCCCACTTTACTATTTCAGATGAAACGAACATCGAAGTATATGCATTGCCGTTAGCATCGAATTCGGTATGCAATGGGCCGAGACCTGGCTTTTCTACTTCGCCCTGTAACACGGCTTCATATTTCAGCACGGGAAAACCCTCGAATGTACCGTCGAAGTTTTTAGCGGAGATGGCCTGTTGTAATTTTGAGAATGAAAATACAGGAATTACTGCTGCCAGCTTACCGCTGCCCACTATATATTCCCCGGTAGGATCCACGTCGGTACCATGCGGCGACTTGGGGCAGGGGATGAAGTACACGATGTCGTTGAGTTCTTTCGGATCAAGCACCAGCACTTCGTTTTCCATAGTAGAAGTAGCGGTGTGGGTTTTTTCGTTCAGCAGATTATGAGCATATTTCGCCGGCACTTTTTTTCCTTTTCCTGCTTTTACATATTCTTCTGCTTTTTTCCAGTTAACCGCCATAATAAAGTCTTTATCCTTTGCAGAAGCGTTTACTTCTAGCAGTGTATTTGCCTTTTCAGAATTGTAGCAACTGAAGAAAAACCATCCGTGTGATGGGCCTTTCCCCGCGCGGGCAAGGTCGAAGTCTATACCGGGAGTTAATATCTGGAACGAAATATTCATTTTACCGGTTTGCTGATCAACTGAAATGAAGCTTACCGTTCCTTTGAAGTTCTGTTTATAAGTGTTGATCGCAACGTCTTCATTCGACAGCACAGGAATGCTGAAGCGGGTTCCTGCCACCACATACTCTGTATTTTCTGTGATATAGGGAGATGAGTGGTTACCTGCACTGTTGGGTATTTCTAAAATTTCGGCCGTCCGGAAAGTTTTCATGTCAACGCGTGCGATGCGTGGTGTGTTATTACCATTTGCGAACACCCACCGGCCGTCGTGTTCTCCGTTTGTGGTTGACAGTGAGATGTGGTGAAGGTCGTCCCATGGTACGAATCCATGCGCCGTGTTGAGCATTGCTTTAGTTTCTTCACTAAAGCCGTAGCCGTTTTCAGGCTGGGTAGAAAAAACGGGGATGATCCGTAGCAGTCGTCCCGAGGGAAAACCATATACGCTCATCTGGCCGTTGAAGCCACCAGAAACGAAGCTGTAGAATTCGTCGTATTTGCCGGGGGCAACATACACTTTTTCGGCTGCGTCGCCTGTGATGGCCGCCTTTGATCCGCCGGGCTTACAGCTTTGTATGCCGGCTATCAGTAAAAGAACACCTGTCCCTACTGTCAGGGATATGCGAAGGGATTTCATAATTGTAGCTTTATTTTGAAATGTTGTGGTTGCGATATTATTTCACGCCGTCGTTGCTGCGCATGAATTCGAGCACGTGGCGTGCCTGGTCGCGATTTAAATTTTGATTTGGCATGCGAACGAGACACTGTTCCAGGAGTTTCTGTGCCTCCGGGTCTTTCTCCAGCATCATATCAACATTAGTAATCATATTCATTATCCAATGGGGTTCGCGTCGTTCTGTTACCCCTTTCCAACCGGGTCCAACAACTCTTTCATCACTGAGTTTATGGCATCCCTGGCATTTAACGTCGTAGATACCTTTGCCGTCTGATACCCATTCCTGGTTTAAAGGTGTGGTGAGTGTTACGTCAGAAGGCTTCACTTCGTCTCCATGCACTTCCTGGCCTGATGTGCTTGTAGTTTCGGTCGATGCTGTTTTTTCCGTGGAATCGCTGCCGTCGCCGCCGCAGGATGTGAGGGCGACTAATGAAAGCAGTAGTGCAAGTGCGAAGATTGAACTTTTCATAAATGACTGGTTTTATTTAAATATCGTCTTTAGATCGTCGAGCACAAAAGTATTTTTCGAAGAAGCGATATTAGCTTAGCGTCGTCATTGCCTCATATGATCCTTGTCATATAAACCCACCATCGCAATCGTTGTCACTAATATATGACTTTTTAGTATAAGTTATTGGGGTAGAACGTATGCCGTAAACTTTACTTACGCAATTCAGGTGCCACCATGTATATGCGGTATATGACAAGCGCAGCAACGGGAAAGCCGCAGCTGACAATAAAGACGGGGAGGGGAAAATCGTGGAATACAAGTAACAGTTCAGATAATATAAATGAACTAAGGAAAAGAATGAGCGCCGGTTTAAGCGCCTTTGATACCCCCGGTGCCAGAGTTTGAATGATGCTACCAAGAATAAATGTCGTTACAAATCCCAGCATCACCAGGTGCAGGTAGGCGATTATATAATTACGATGAAGGTAGGCGACGGCAGCTACTACGGGAAAGGCGCTGGACAACTGCAACAATATTTTTAATCCGAAAGCGCTTAATGCTATTTTTTCAAGCCATGTAATATTAATTGTTGTGCGGTTTTTTGAAAGGTCATATATGAGATATAGGACACCTGCTAGCTGCATTGCCGCGCCTCCACCACCGATGATATTAACAACCAACCCCGGCTGGTTCCATGTAAATGAAAGTAACAGCGATAAAATACAACCGGTAAATAGCAGGATAAAAGCAGCGCGGCCAGCGTTGGTCTGTAAAATAAATTTTCTATATGCTACCGCGAGAATCGCGAAAGTGAACCAGCCGTTATACTGAAAATGGAGGTAGAAGTAAATACTGTTGAAGTACACAGGGCTCGCTGCATTTCCCGACGCTACAATCGCTCCCAGTGCAAATGGACCGAGTGATGACAACATGAGAAACAATAACCCGGCGCGTAAAAAATTGATTGAAATTTCGTGTATCCCCCTGCTTGCACGCAGTAGCATCACTGCGAAATAAAAAGTTGCCGCTATAGAGAGGGTGGAGAAAGTTATGCTTACAGCTGCATATCCCTGCAATGGGAAACTGATCAGCATTCCATATGCTGAAAGCAGAAGCATGATCAACATATTCCTCCAATGTGCATATGCAACCCTGTGTGTCAACTCAGGAAAAGCTTTCATGATCAGCCAGATCAGACCGGGTGTAACCCATCCGCCGAATGCAAAATGAGAATGACCATGGAGTATGTTGCCGTAAGTGAGCGGAACGTTGATGCCCAGCGGAATCCCGCGAAGCAGAAGGCCCGATACGGTGACAACAAAAAAATTAAACAACGAAAAACTTAGCAGGCGACGCTCCAGGATTTTTACACGATGGTAATATGCAACCCGGCGTTCAACTGTGTTTGGAAAACCTGGCATGATATGCTTTTTCAAGTTCTTCCCTATGCGAAGGATGTGCGATGCTGATGAGCTCTTTTGCACGTTGCTTTAAGTTTTTACCAAATAAATCGACTATGCCGAATTCGGTCACTACCCAATGAACGTGCCCCCTCGTGGTAACCACTGCAGCGCCGTTTTTAAGGAACGGCACTATTCGCGACGTTCCTTTCGAAGTAACAGAGGGTATGGCAATAATGGGTTTTCCTCCATCCGACAAGGAAGCGCCTCTCATAAAATCCATTTGTCCTCCAATGCCTGAATACTGGTATGTTCCAATCGAATCGGCGCACACCTGGCCGGTGAGATCAATTTCAATGGCGCTGTTTATCGCGGTGGCTTTGGGATTTTGCCGGATGATGCTGGTATCGTTTACATAACCGATATCCATCACACGGATGGAAGGATTATCGTCAACAAAATCATATAATTTTCTCGTTCCCGCCATAAATCCTGTTACCGACCTGCCAGTATTTAATTTTTTTTGACTGTTATTTATAACGCCTTTTTCAATTAACGGTATGATGCCATCGGAAAACATTTCGGTGTGAATGCCGAGGTTTTTATGATTAGTAAGATTGTTCAGTACCTGGTCGGGTATGCCACCAATTCCCATTTGTAATGTTGCACCATCCTCAATAAGCGAAGCGACATTTTTGCCGATTTGAATGATAGCGGGACTTACTTTCGCCGAGTAGTCAAGTTCAGGTAGCTCCGCAGGCGCGTCAACGAGGTAGTGAATTTTATTGATGTGAACAAAACCATCGCCGTGTGTGCGCGGCATTCGTGGGTTCACCTGTGCAATTACCACTTTTGCGGTATCCACGGCCGATCTTGCGATGTCGACCGATGTTCCCAATGAACAAAATCCATGATCGTCGGGTGGTGAAACCTGTATCAGGGCAACATCTATCGGTAGAATTGCTTTACGGAACAACTGCGGTATCTGACTTAAAAAAATGGGTACGTAATCGCCGTCGTCGCTGTTAGCCACTTCTCGTGTGGCAGCCGAAACAAACAGGGAATTGAAAAAGAAACTTTTTCTGTAAGCCGGATTGGTAAAGTCTACATCCCCCAAAGTGGTAATACTTACCAGCTCAACATCCTTCAACCCGGCATACCGGGCCTGCATCGCTTTTACCAGCGGAACGGGCGTGGCGGCACTGCCGTGAAGGAAGACGCGGTTTCCTGACTTTATTTCCCTTACTGCTTCGGCTGCAGTAACAAACAGCGGGTCTTTCATATTACGGAATAAATTACTTGTTAGTTGTATTAATCGGCAAAAGTATTGACACTTTGACGGGCAGTCAATGACAGCAATCATCTTTACCGGCGGCCTGCTCTGATCGTAGCTGTTCAAAAACATGACGAACATCATATAACGCTGCATTCGTCATCATTGCATACAGTTTTTCAATGAGCAATATTTGCACCAGTTCAACCTACTTTTATGAAACACGAATATCGACCAATTAAAAGAAGCAGGCAACTCGCTGCACTTTCCCGCGAGCATCATGATGGGCTGCTTTTTGTATGGAAAATCAGGCAGGGTGTCGCATTGAATGTTCCGGCGAAACGTATCGGCAGTTACTGCGAGTGGTACTGGCAAAATTCAATGAAGGATCATTTTAAAAAAGAAGAATCTGCGTTGTCTTCATTGCTGCCCGAATCAGACTTTTTACTCAACACAATGAAAGAGGATCACCAGGCGATAACCGTCAAGATGGAGCAGGTGATTGAGGATGCTACATACTATTCGTTGCTGCGGCTTGCCCAGATTATCTACTACCATATACGTTTTGAAGAAAGGAGCCTTTTCGCGCACGTTGAACAGGTGGTTCCTTCTGAAAAGCTTGACGAAGCATTGTTGCTGTTGACAGAAGCGCACGAGCCGGCAGAAGTATGGACAGATGAATTCTGGACAAAAAAGCGTGCGAATAGCCCGGGTAAAATACCAGTTGCAACACGAATACACAAAACCCCTTCACTCTCTTATAATTAAATATCTATGGACAACTTGTTAGATCAACCACTATCGAAGATTGTACTCGAAAATTTTCAAACCGCACAGGTTCTTGAGAATAATGGATTAGACTTTTGCTGCGGAGGCAAACAAACGCTTAGAACCGCGTGCGCGGCAAAAGGAATCGAGGTCGCCCCGGTGCTAAATGAATTGAATGATATATTGAGTACCAACGATCCTTCTGCAAACTTTCAGCATTTATCCCTTACAACGCTTACAGATTACATTGTTGAGAGCCACCACGCATATGTGCGGAAAAATATTCCTTTGATCCTGGGATACCTCTTGAAAATCGCAACAAAGCATGGTGACAGGTTCCCGCACATGAAGAAAGTGTTTTTGTTATTCATCGAGGTGAGAACGGAGATGCAAACGCATATGCAGAAAGAGGAGGAAGTTGTGTTTCCTATTATCAGGAGGCTTGACCGTCATGATGAATCGAACAACGTGCCGAACCTTAATGAACGTGTTGCCCTGCTTGAGAACGAGCATGAAAATGCTGGTGCACTGATGCAAAAGATACGTCAACTTACCAATAATTATGAAAGCCCCGGCGGCGCATGCACCACATTTAAACTGGCCCTTAATGCTTTGAAGGCTTTCGAGGCAGACCTGCATAAGCATGTGCACCTTGAAAATAATATTCTCTTTCCTAAGGCTATCGCGAGGTTTGAGAATATCAAAGCGGCGTAGATTTTTTTTACTTCTTCAACGACTATATTTCCACCGGGAAGCCCGCATCCTTCTATGTAAGGGGGCGCAACGCAGTAGTTAACTATATCGGCAGGTCAACCCCGTGACCTAAGGTCCGTAATGCCCCAAAATTCCTTTTCAATTATTGGTTACAATTTTCATGCTTCGGCAACTACGCTAAGAAACCTGTCTATGAACGAATTTGCCGGTAACGACGATAACCTCGATCTTCTTAAAATAAGGGTACAGAACCTGAAGGTCCTGCTCGAAGAAGCGATCCTTTCCGGTTCGCACCATCGGATGAAGCAGCTATTGGCCGATATCAAGATGGTGGAGGATAGAATAGCCGCGCAACGTGAGCGCGAAAATGGCAGCACATGACAGATTATTCAGCCCTTTTTTATACCTGGCAATTGCGCTGGTGTTGAGATAAATTCTAACATTTTACGGAAACTTTTTTGTTCTCATGGATAAGGTTTAATGAGAAAGACCCCTGGTGTCTACCAGGGGTAATTTCTGCCGGGAGGAGAGACTTTTGTTACCAATTATTTTCGTAAAAAATGATTACATTCTCTTCTTATTGGCAACTAAGTGTCGGTTATGCCTTCCGTTTTTCAAATGGATTTAGTTAAAGAGATTCTGCAGGCTGATATAAACAAGCCTGTTACGTACATGTACGAGCAGTATTTTGAACCCGTGGAAATTGATATCCGCGCGAATGGCGGAAATCACCAGGATGCTGCCGACATATTCCAGGAAGCGGTTCTGATTGTAGTAGACAAGATCAAATCGGGAAAATTCAGGGGCGACAGCAGTGTAAAAACATTTCTGCTTGGCATCGCGCGAAACCTCTGGCTGCACGAAAAACGCTCGCGCAGCAGGAGAAGCGACCGTGAAACACAATTTGCACGGCTCGAAGAAACAGGAGGTGAATTTCGGGATCGCATGTTTAGCGTGGATGAATCTCAGATCGTAAAAAAACTATTTGAACAGGTAGGTGAGTTATGTTCGAAAATACTTGGCGGCGTGTATTATGAAAAAATGGCGATGAAAGATTTATTGCGCCGTTTCAACTACGAAAATGAACAGGTGCTACGAAACCGCAAGTCCAGGTGCATGAAAAAGTTGAAAGAGTTGTTATCCAACGACCCTTTACTATTTGAACAACTTAAAACCAGGTCCATCTATGAATGACAAAAACGAAACCACAGAACAACTGCTTGACAGTATTGTTCTTGGTGAATTCACGCAAGATGAAATCGCCGCTACAATACCGGCAGAAGACCGTGAAGACTTTTTACGAGAGCTCTCACTTCACCGTGCGGCTGCCGCAGCTATTCAGCGGTATAGTGTGACGGAGCAGGTAAGGTCGGCCAGTGAAGAATTTTTCAGAAAATACAGGGAGGCGAAGAGCGAAGGAAATGAAGTATACCTGTCGGGCACCGAAAAAATTATGCGGCTGTTCCTTTGGGTGGCAGCGGCGTTTGTAATCACGTGCTCGGTAATTGTGCTGTATTGGTATGTTGGCAATAACGGTGACAGGCTTTTCGCGGAACGCTATCAGCCATTCCGGGTAAACGTAGAACGTTCTGATGCTTCTAAAAACTCTGAGATAGCACGGCAATATTCCCAGGACCGTTTCAATGAAGTAGTTGCCGCGTATGAAAAGAACCAGTCGGTTTCTTCGAGAGATAAAATGATAGCAGGCAGCTCTTATCTTAAGTTGAACAGGTATGAACCGGCAATCGCGGTATTCAATCATATTATCGAACAGAATATTGCAACGGGCGACCGGTTATACCACGACGAGGCTGAATATTACCTGGCACTGGCTTACCTGAAACAAAAGCAATACGAGCAGGCTTATCAACTGTTTGATAAAATATACATCGACAAAGAGCACACATTTAATACGGAAGTGAACTGGTGGTTCCTTACCCGTGTGAAGTGGCTTAGATAATTACCCCTGTGTTGGCCAGTCTAAGCTATTCTGCCTAAGCGGAGTAGCTTTTTTTCATTAATAAAACACCGATCACAAGTATTGCAAGTACGAGGGCTGTAACCCACCACACGGCGTTCAAGTTCTTTTTTCCGGTGCCAACACTGCCCACGTAAACAAAGTTTCCCCAATAGTTCGGCGTTTTGTAACGCGCACTGACAGACTCGTCTTCCAGGAGATCAAGTTTCGCTCTCCGCAAAGCCTCCGCGGTTGAATAACCATTTTGCATTTCCACATACATCTGCTTCATTAAATATGCGGAAACACGATCCTCTGTTTTCCATAGCGACGATACGATGCCTTTTGCGCCTGCATACAAAAAAGCTCGCGATAAACTGAGCAAACCTTCGCCTGAAGTACTTTTACCGCCTGCTGTTTCGCACGCGCTCAAAACAATGAGACCGGTGTGCTGCAGGTTCAGCTGATAGATTTCATCCACATATAAATTGTTGTTTACGTTGAGGCTGTCGGATGGATAAAAATAGATCTGCGTGTTGTCATTTCCATTTCCCGTAGTGGCATGGGTAGCCAGGTGCAGCATGCTGAAGTTTTCAACAGACGCGAGCCATTTCGCTTTCGTGGCCTCGGTAGACAGCATCATCGTCACACTACTACCTGTTATTTCGTCACGCGAAAAAGGAAGGGGCGATAAACCTTTTGATGTAACAACCGGCGTTTCGCTGCTGAACGGCGCAAAAAATAATTCGCGGCCAGTCATGGATGCGTGCGATTTCTTATCGTCAAGCAGAAAAAGCGAAAATGAATAGTGATAGCTAACCTGGCGGTGCAAAAGAAGATAATCCCTGTCGTTGGAACTGACGCAAAGCGCGTCGAAAGGAAGATAGCTGAGAAACCCGTCGGGGAGAATAATCCATTTTTCTTTCGATCCAATCATGTCGAGAACCGGTCGAAGAAGAAGAGCATACAATTCATTTCCTGGGCCATACCCGGTATATCTGCGTCCTTCTACCTGCCCATATGTTTCGTTGATGAAATTTTTAAATATTGAATCAACGGATGCATTACGACGAACGGTATGTGTTTTAAAGTCTCTAGCTGTTTTGGCGAGTATGTAGATGTTGTCGGGGCTAACATTATAACTGATTATCGCGGTTTCATCGTCGAGTTTATCCGAGATATTTTTTACAAGGTTCAAACCCGGCACGCGTTGATTTCTGAACAGCTGGTATGCGGGGTCACTATCGTACAGAGCGAGCAAACGCGATAGTTCGACGTTCGTTGCAATGAGATTTTCGCGAAGGCGGTTTGATTCTTCCGGCGAAATGGCGTTGTTCAGCCGCGTGGTGTAAAATGCGAGCGACTGTTTCAATGAACGTTCTTTTTCGAGCGCCCACGGTGGCAGCTTCACCCTCGCGGCGAGTTCAAGATGCTGAATGTTTTCGTAAACGATACTCCCTTTATATGCTTCGGTTATTTCGAGCAATGCCGCAATATATTCGTTTCCCCTGCCATCGTCCATTAACTCATGCGCGATGCGGAGCGCATCGTGATAAACCGCACGCCTGTCCTGCTGGAAATACAATTTTGCTTCATCGTTATCAAAGCATCGCTTAATATACGCTGCTGTGTGGATGGCGGCCAGGTGTGTACGCAAGCACGCATCAAGGTCGGCACGCTCATTTGTACGACGATGTCGTCCTTCTAGCAGGCGGGCTTTTTGCTGTAACAATTCGAGGAAAGTAACGGGCGATAATGTTTCTGTTTCGTTAGAGGGTACGTCGTAAACATTTTGCGCGGTAAAATGGAAATGTATTTCTTTTATCCCTTCATTACACCATTTTAATGCTTCGTCGTGCTTATGTTGTTTTTCAGCAAGTGTGGAACGTATAAAATAATTCAGTGCTCGGTCACGATTTTTTGTTTCCCGGAAAACTATTTTACTAACCGTTAATGCAGAGTCCAATGCTTTTAATGCACCCGTCCAATTGTCTTGCAATGTATAGATGCGACCGAGGTCATTTTGCATCCGCACCATTACAATATCGTTCCGCCGTTCGACAAGGTTAAAATAATACACCGCGCTGTCTAACTTATTTTCTTCGTAGTACGCATGCGCGATATTGTGAGTGAGCACGCGTTCCTGTAAACCGGAATTCAGCAGTTGCCGGAAAATTTTAATCGCCTGCTCGTGCTGTTTTAGCTGAAGGAGGCAGTTGGCAATGTTACTTTGCAGGGTTACAGTCGCCTCGTCGGAATGCGTTGGTGAAGCGTTGAGTAAGCGCAATGCTTTTTCAAAATAATTTTTTGCCTGCTGATAGTTGCCGCTTTCAAAATAGATTGTGCCCAGTGAATTGTACAGGTGTTCCTGGTCGGGGAAACTTTCTGACCGTGGATGGAACATTGACAATATCGAGGCTTTCTCAAAATATATTTTTGCGTCAGCGGTATTTCCAGACGAATAGTAAGACGATCCTATATACAGAAATGCCCGGTAAAATAATGCGGTATCTTTTTCCGATTGGTGGTTAAGATCAATGGCCTTCCTGTAAAGCGCATTCGCATCAGCGTATCGTTGATATGTTTGTCGGATGGAGCCAGCCTTGATCAGGCTTTCGATGGATGAATGAAAGTCGCCGCTTTGTATGGCCAGGTCTGCAACCTGTAAGAAAAGCGAGGTGGCGAGGCTGTCTGTTTTTGCTGTTGGTTGATCGAGGTTGAAGTAGTAATCAGCTTTTTTATACAAGGTCCTGAAATCCTGCGGCATTGCGGCTGATGCTGCCAGCAAAGACAAGCAACACAAAATGATTTGCCTGGTCATCTGAGGGTTGTGGTCAATCCACTAACGATGATGATGAGAGGAGGTCGTTTAGGCGCCAGCAAATAGAGGTTCGATTGAATAAAATTTCCCTGGGTTGCTGGTGCATCTACAGCGTCATAACTCTCTTTCCGTCTTTTTAGTTCATCAATCAGCCAGGCAGGAATCTGGTCGCGGCTTTTGAAATGATAAAGGCGGATCGTTATCTTATTAAGCGCTTTCTGACTCGGATCATCGAGGCGGTAGTGAATAGTAAAGTCTTTGAAGATTCCATTTGGCGGAGTCAATGAACCGAAAACACCATTGTTAAAAGATTCTTCCAGGTCAATAACACCATTTTTTTTGTTCACTTGCAGCTTGTTCCCGTTTACACCATCAATGTCGCTGTCACCATCTCCATCGAGGTCTGTTTCATTGAAGCTGCATTGCCCGTTTCCCCTGGCACATGGAAAAGTGCTATCGGCTCCTTCATACACCGGGGAAGCCGTGTCGTGTTCTGATGTGTTTGCGATTTCGAAAATGCCATCTTCATAATCTATTCCGGCGATTCGAATTGTTACGCTGTCGATTGGTTCATTGGTCATCGACATGTAATACACCTTGTAATGAAGACCCGCCTCGCTGTTGTTCACTTCTATCGTACCATTTGAAGCGTTAATTACAAGACCTTCCGGACTAGGAACGAAATAACCGGGTACTTTCGGTTTTCTTATCGGTTTTACAGTATAATTTTTGGGGGCGCTCCGGTAGTATAAAATGGAGTCTTTGTATTGAAGCTTAACATTTTCTGTATGTGGTCCGGTTGCGTTGTCTTCACGCGCTATCGATTCGGCATCGGTGTTTTCGGACACCGTTTTTGTGCAGCCCCACGCTACAAGAATAATTACAGCTGCAATCGCTGTGACCGTCCATTTCTTCCTACTCTTTAACTGTTGTCGATTCATCGCTTTTACCAACACTATTTACGATTTTTTTTTGATTTAGGAAGTCACTTAAGTTGACTTTTGATAACGGGCAATACAGTAAAACGATTTCATACGGAAAATAACAGACCTTCGGTTTATGAGTAATCTTTCAAGGTAGTTTTATGCCGTATAAATATCTTGCCTTTCTTCTGACCAGCCTTACTATTGCCGGTCATTCTTTCTCCCAGCATCAACATAAGTCCGCACAGGCCGGACATCTTCCTGAAGTTAAAAATGTTGAAGCGCAACCTCTTCTGGCGCAGGTAAAGCGTTTAACCGAGGCGCTTAACTTTTTAGGTAGCGCATTGTTGGCAGATGATGCCAGGCGTTTAAATGAATTGCAGGACGCGGAGCCCGGTAACGATGTGGTCGCTGAAATCCAGGCTATCCTTGACCCTTATTGCCTTGCAATGATTGATATAAACCCCGAAGCGCGGGTAAAAGTCACGCGCGGACCAGCCAAAGCCGAATTAATGCAAAACGGATGGAAGAGCTTTCTTGTAAAAGTGCAAAATGATGCCGGTGTTACGGCACAACTTGAAGCGGAAAGCCGGAACGCCGAACCGGTGTTGCACGTTTCGACTGGCGATCCCAAAATGAGAAAAGGAAATGAAATTACAAAGGGTCAGCTGGCCAACCGTTTCCTGGAGATGAGCTTTTATCATAATCGCCCCCTGCAACCTCAACTTTCCGGCCTGAAACTCGAATACGCGGTGTTGCAGATATTCAGCAAACAGGCAGGTAAACGCGAAGCAGAACTTACGTTTAACATAGGACACGGCACACAGGACATCGGTTTTAGGAACGCTATACCTGTATTATTTAACGTTAGCAAAGCGGTAAAAGTGGTTTTCAGGGTGAATGATGATGACGGATCGCCTGCGATGGCTTCTTTCGTGATTAAAGATGGAATTGAAAGGATATTGGTAGAAGACAGCCTGTATCCTTTATACGACAAACTGTATCGCACTGCAAGAGCGCAACGCGAGAACGGCAAACCAATAAAGGGTTTAACAGGATTGTACCCGCTGCCGTCAAGACGTGTTGCAGCATACGACGACTTTCCGGATTTCTTTTTCCAGGCCCAGGTATACCGCAGTGATGGTGAATATGTGATGCTGCCGCCCGGCAAATATGATGTTACATTCACACGTGGTCCTGAATATATTTCACAGACAAAACAAATTATTGTACCTGGAAACAAAAATTCACTGGAACTAAAATTTGACCTGAAAAGATGGATACACATGGCGAAACTGGGCTGGTACAGCGCCGACCATCATGTGCATGCGGCAGGATGCAGCCATTACGAAAGCCCGGAAGAAGGAGTACCGCCAATGCATATGTGGAGACAAATAGTGGGAGAGGATCTTAACGTTGGCGCGGTTCTGGCGTGGGGACCGAGCTGGTACCATCAGAAAGAATATTTTACCGGCAAGGTCAGTCCATTGTCTACAAAGAAAAACCTGATGCGTTACGATATAGAAGTTTCAGGATTTCCATCATCACACGCAGGGCATATTGTTTTGTTACGGCTCAAAGAAGACGATTACCCGGGAACAACAACTATCGAAGAGTGGCCCAGCTGGACACTTCCCGTTTTTAAATGGGCAAAGAGCCAGGGAGCAGTGACAGGATATGCACATTCAGGATGGGGGCTTGAACCACTTCAACCAACGACAGAGTTGCCTAATTACGTAACGCCGAAAATGGATGGTATCGGGGCGAATGAATACGTTGTTACGGTAACCCAAAATGTGGTTGACTTTTTCAGCGCGGGTGATACGCCGGCTCCATGGGAATTGAATATGTGGTACCATAGTCTCAATTGCGGCTTTCGTACGAGAATCAGCGGTGAAACGGATTTCCCATGCATTTTCGATGAACGCGTAGGTATTGCGCGGAGTTATTTTAAATCGGACAGTGTTTTAAACTTCGACAACTATACTGATGTAATCCGTACTCAAAAAAGTTATGTGTCCGACGGAGGTTCGCACATTATTGATGTTGCTGCAGGAACTATCAATGAGAAAAGTGAATTGTTGATGGATAGGCCGGGCATAATAAATGTGAGCGCTAAAGTTGTCGCTAATCTTTCCCAGGTACAGGATGAACATGGAAAAGATATTCAACAAAGATCGTTGGTTGATCAGCCATACTGGAGCGTTGAGCGCGCACGAATAGGAAGCAGCAGGCAGGTGCCGGTTGAATTTATAGTAAATGGAGAGCCGGTTGAAAAAGTAATTATTGATGCCGACGGCTCCTGGAAAGATGTGAAGTTTAGTTACGAAATGAAGCAGTCGGGCTGGTTTGCACTCAGGGTTTATCCCAGTTCACATACAAACCCGGTGTTCATAATTATAGACGGGAAGCCTATCAGGGAAAAGGCTAGTGCTGAATGGTGCATCAGGGCAATTGATCAGTGCTGGAAAATGAAGAAGGAAAATATTCGCGTTCCTGAGAGGGCCGGGGCAGAGGCCGCTTACAAGGAGGCAAAAGCCGTATATGCGAAAATTGCCGAAGAGGCCCCTAAATAACATTCCTGAGTTGATAAAGTGATTCCCATTTCGGGAAACATATAAATTACTTTGGTCTAAAAACGGTTGGTGTTCATAGAATTATGTACCGGCATACGAATGGCTTCAAATGAGCGCAATCGTATCTATGACAACCTTTGTAAAATATCCGACCCTTTTGAAAGTTTGCCTCGCAATACTCCTGGTATTCGGACTGACAGGGTTGCTCAACGCGCAAGGCGTTTCAGAAATCATCACAGATTATAATGGCTATTATAAAACCGGCATTGGTGCTGTAAGTACTGTTAAACCGGACAATAATCACAACCTTCTTTCTTTTTCTTTTAATGGTACACGTTATTCGACAGGCGTGAACGATGCCCTGCTTACATCGCATGGCGAAACATTTACTCCTTCAAGTTTTCGTGCATTGCCGCTTAATAATATTACAGGTGCACCAACTGGCAATACCAAAATAGGGCTGGGTGCATTGGCCGATGGCGTTCCGAATGGCGCGGGTCCTGCGCCTTCGAGGAACCTTGGCAATTACCTGAATGATGGTGTTAATGGTCTTAATCTCGGTACGGTGGTGGCTAACCTTCCCGCCGGAACGATGTTTCTTTCCGTAAGTAATCTGAATGCTGCAAATATTGGCGATGGTGTTCCGGATATACTGGTTACACAGGTAGCTGATCCTTCCGGCGCTGATTACTATGCGTTCACCGATGTTAATGGTAACATGATCGGCAACCAGGTTGATGTAACGCTTGTTAACATTACCCCGGTAGGGCAGTGGGTAGCGGATTTCTACGAAGCGACCGGGGGCACCATTCTTCAACCTGGCTTCACGCAAACGCAGAGAGATGTTCGTTTATGGGCCGCTGATTTCAGCGCATTTGGCATCAATGCTTCTAATATTGGTAACATCGCGTATTTCAGAATTGTACTTAGTGGTAACAGTGATGTGGCTTTTGTAGCTTATAATACAACAACAGTAACCGTTCAGCAGGTACTTTCAATTCCAGGGCAACCGGCCCAACGTATTTCACGCGGTGTAAACCGCGAACAGGAAACTTCGTTGAAACTATTTCCGAATCCTGCTGTTTCTTCAGCGAATCTTGTTCATCCGAAATCAAAAGGTGAAGAGTCAATCTTTATTTATTCGGGTAACGGAGTGTTGCTTGGTCATCAGAAAGTAAGCCGGAACACTACACAATCGCAACTGAATATTGCGGGCCTAAGCAAGGGAGCATATCACGTGGTATATGATGATGGGCTGAGCAAGAGAACGCAGAAACTCATCATTCAGTAAGAAGCTCTCTTATCTCACGATAACTTTTTCAACAGTTTTTTGATCTCTTAGAAAATACACGCCTTTCGCGTAGGTGTTTACGTGAATTGGAAAGTTTCCGGCCGCGAATTTTCTTCTCCATAATAATCGTCCTTCACTGTTATAAAACGAAAGTTCTGATGGCTTTTCTACTTTAATTGAAACGATGCCACCGTTTGCAGGGTTGTTAAGAACACTAAAAGAATGTAAGCCTGCACCAATAGTTACTGTTCTTATTTCGCTGAAACTACTACGACCATCGATATCGGTTTGTTTGATCCTGAAATAATTCAAGCCATCAGCCGTATTTGCATACAAATAAAAATAATTGCGTACGGCATCGCTGTTTCCCGCAGCCGCAATAGTTGCGACACCTTTCCATTGCAGGCCATTTATGCTGTGCTCGACGGTAAATTCTTTCGTATTATGCTCATTTGCGGTACTCCATTTTAATCGTACACTTTTATCAAATTTTTCTGCCGTAAAGCTTAACCATTGTAAAGGCAGCACTGCGTTCTGAACAATGAAATTTGAAGTGGCTCCGGACATTGCGAAGTTGTTCAATGTGCCGTTGTTCTCGTTTTTCATGTCAACAAGCGTTGTCATGCCAGCGTTTGCGCCACTGGGTAATCCCTGGTTGAATGTGTAGTAGCTCACGAGGTTTGCGTTTGCTGAAGGGTCGAGACTTACATTCATATTTCCGGCGATTTGCGCCTGCGATCGGGCCACGTTCCAGATACGGACCTCGTCAACGGTGCCTCCAAAAAATTCAGAATAACCAGGCTGGTTACCTATTGCGAGTATATTGGTGTTTGCGATAATCGCCCCGCTCTGGGCAGCGGTTGCAGCCTGTACTCCGTCAATAAAAATCCGCATCATTGACCCGTCATATGTGGCCGCGAGATGATGCCATATATTGAGTGAAGGATATGCTGCCGACAATGTTCGCCAACTGCCTCCAATGTGCAGGTACATCACGGTGTTTGTCCACCCGTTGTCGGTTCGCGGGAAAATATAACCGTTATTAATTGCCTGGCTTGATTTAGCTACAACATTTTGAATGCCTGTATTTTTTGTGGCGTACACCCAGGCTTCGAGTGTGATAGCTGCTGTTATATCGAGTGAATTATTATCGGCGATATTTACTACATCATCCGTTCCATCGAAGTTGAGGCCCGCGGCCGCATATCGTGCAGGACCCAATTGCCACGACGGCGCATTTTGCAACGTGCCATTTGTTCCACCGGTAGAATTAGTTGCGTTGGAGCCCGTGGCATCGTTTAATTTATAATAAGCAACAAGTCCGCTCGCATTATTTGCAGGCGGGTACAACAGGTTTTGTTTGAGTTGTGCCTGCGTGCGCGCAACGTTCCAGATGCGCACCTCATCCACCGTTCCCTGTAAAAAACTGCTTGCGCCGGCATGAGAGCCGATATAAGTTGCTTCACTCGAATAATTGGATGCAACGGATGTGTTTGTTGCTACGAGTGTGCCATCCCGGTAAAGGCGCATTGTTGTAGTAGCAGAATTATACGTTACAGCAACGTGAGTCCATTTGTTAAGAGTGATGATTGAGGGATCAACAACCTGCGAATAATTGCCACCATGTCCGGCTGATAACTGACCGGCGTTTATCCAGAACGGAGCATTTGCAGATGATACAATATTCCGGGAGCTTGCTGCAGTTGTCACATATATCCATGCTTCTTTTGTGTACGACGTGTTGTTCGACAATGGTGTACCAATACTGATGTATTGATTGGTGCCATTAAGCGCCAACGCGTAATTCGTTTGAGCTCCCGCATGTAATGACAGAATGAGAAAAGGGATTAGAGTTTGAAATTTCATTTCAGCGGTGTTGGGGTAAACATATACAGATTCCGGATATTTGATTTGTTCCGGTTATACACACGATGTCAATAAGCGCATATGTTTAATTCCGCTTTGATTTATGTCAACGCTTCATGTTCATATAATCAACAACAAGATTAGTCATGGCGTTGATACCTGTTTTGAAACCGCTTTCGTCGATGAAAAATTCAGGTGTGTGATGTGGCGCCGCTGTCTTTGGTTCTTTACCCTTTGGTAATCCGCCGATATAGAAATAAAGGCCCGGTACTTTTTGTGCGAAGAAAGAAAAATCTTCCGCACCTGTTTCCGCAGGTACAAGTTTTACGTTTTCTTTTCCGGCAGATTTTTGCAGCGATGGCAGCATCACGGCAGTTAATTCTTCGTTGTTGAATGTAACGGGATAATGCATAGAGTAGGGGAGTTCGAGCGTTGCAGTGGCGCCTGCGGCTTCCGCGGTTTTATCTACTATTTGCCGTACTCTTGAAAAAACAAACTTTTCATCTTCGTCACTTAAAGTTCTGATGGTGCCAAGCATTTCTACCTGTTCGGAAATAATGTTTGATCGCGTGCCACCATGAAACGCTCCGATGGTAACTACTGCGGGGTTTTTTGTAAGGTTAACATTACGGCTTACGATTGTCTGGAGATTGTTGACGATTTGCGAGGACACTACAATCGGATCAACGGCAGACCATGGTTCGGCTCCATGCGCGGGTTTTCCCTTTACAGTGATCTTCATGTCGCCGACGCCGGCAAAGAAACCGCCCGGCCTGTATGTGATCGTTCCCACTTCGAGTTGCGAATTGATGTGCAAACCAAAAATCACATCCACTTTCGGATTATCCAAAGCGCCTTCTTTTACCATGAGTTCGGCGCCGCCTTCTTCACCTTTTGGTGAACCTTCTTCTGCGGGCTGAAAAATAAATTTTACGGTTCCTTTTAAATCTTTCTTCATCCCGTTTAAAATTTCTGCGACACCCATGAGAATGGCTACATGAGAGTCGTGGCCGCACGCATGCATTACTCCTGTTTCCCGACCGTTATATGTTGTTTTAACCTTCGATGCAAACGGAACGTTTGTTGTTTCTGTTACTGGTAACCCGTCCATGTCGGCGCGCAGTGCAATCACGGGTCCGGGCTTGCCTCCTTTCAATATGCCTATCACCCCTGTTATACCTACGTTTGTTTTTACTTCCATGCCTAATGATTGCAGGTGCTTTGCAACCAGTGCAGCTGTTCTTGTTTCCCTGTTTCCCAACTCAGGATGCTCATGAATATCGCGGCGCCATTCAATTACTTTTTGCTCTATTTTATCAGCGGCTGCGCTTATGGCTGGTTTTGCGTTGAATTGCTGTGCATTCGTAAATGCGAATGTGCAAAGTAGCGGGAAAAGGAGTGCCTGTTTCATTGAAGTTGTTTCGTTCAATGAAAATAGTTATAAAACCGCTAGTAACAGTGATCGATGGTTTATTACCGGCCAGGGGGTGATGACCTTTCCGGGATTTCCCGATGTGTACTAAACGTTTAACTCACCTAAAGCCAGCAACGTGAAATCATTTAACCTTACCGTATTATTTTTAGCCATCACCTGTCTTGTAGTAAGTTGTAAGAAAGGCGGTGATGATGAAGGCGAAAATTGCGAAGATAACAACACAACAAAAGTAACTTACAGCAACACCGGAAGCGTTCCTCTTCGCGTGGTCGTAGCTACTTCCCTTACATCGCAATACGAGCCAATTAATCCCATATTGAATATCGATCTTGCTCCTGGCGCATCTACAGTAAAGGAGTTTGATGCTGACCAGTATTTTAATGTTTGGTACAGCAACTGTTCCGATGATTGCAGCATGGTTACCTATTATTCTAAAACCTACGCTCAATGCAGTGAGTACGAAGAAAAACAGGGATTTTAGGGATGTAGTGAATTGATGCGGTGTTGAATTGTTATATTTAAAGATATTCACCATCGTTTTCCTGCATGAAGCACCAATGGAAGCCGCTGCTGCTCGTTGCCTACGTTTTCCTGTTTGTGGGCTCGATTATTTGCATGAACGACATACTGCTTCCGTCGCTGAAAGATTTTTTTCATCTTTCCTATGTCGAAGCATCGATGGTGCAGCAATCGTTTTACCTGGTGTATCTTATCTTTCCAATTCCCATCGCATATTACATTGCGAAGTATGGGTATAAGCGGGCGTTGTTTACGGCGCTTGTTATTTGTGGCGCAGGCGGCATGCTTTTTATTCCGGCGTACTATTTGCTGTCGCTCACGCTCGCATTGATTGCCGTATTTGTTATTTCGCTCGGTGTTACACTTGTAAATGTTGCGGCAAATCCGCTCGCAACGCTGCTGGGCGATCCAGCAGGCGCCCATGTACGCGTGAATTTCGTACAGCTTTTCAGCAGGATCGGATTTTCTTTTACCCCGATAATCGCCACCAGACTTATTTACAGCAACACCGGAAATATTACTTTTCACGTTCCCTACATGCTGCTGGCCGCAGGCACTCTTATTTTTGCCATATTTATTTTCTTTTCTTCATTGCCTGCATTAAAACCCGGGGTAGAAAAAGGATTTAATTTTACCAGTATAGTTAAGGAATCACGCAGGCACCCGCAACTTTTCTGGGGAGTTGTCGCGATGTTTTTTGAGATGGGCGCTGAATCGTGTACGCCTGGCTTTTTTATCAATTATCTACGCGAGGTTTCGGGTTTTACTACCGACCAAACAGCAACCTATCTCACCTACTACTACATTTCATCGACGATCATGTGTGTGATAGGGATATTTTTACTGCAGGTTTTTCCCGCGGGAAGGCTGGTTGCTATTTTCGGAGTTGGAATGGTGACGATGTATTTACTGGCTGTGTTTACAAAATCGGACATGAATCCATATTACATGCTCGGTATGGGTGCGTTCATCTCGATAGTGTTTCCAAGTATTTTTAGCCTGGCGCTTGAGGGTGTCGGGGGATTTACAGAGAAAGGCTCTGCACTCATAAATATGGCAGTGGTAGGCGGAGCCGTGTTCCCTCCGCTGCAGGGCGCATTGGCCGATGCGCAAGGTGTACAGTTTTCTTACCTCGTACCCTGCATGTGTTTCGTGGTAGTGGTGTTTTATGGAATTTATTGCGACAGGCACGGCCGCACATTGGCAATGGGTAATCTCAGAACTCAGGAGTAGTGTAAATTTTTTCTCCATTAACTTTTATATCCACATCCACAAGATATTTTTTCAAAGCAATTGTATCTATGGTCATCCCAAGCCCAGGGCGGTCGGGGGCTGAAATGTATCCATTTGCGTCGGGCAATATTTTTTCTTTTGCTATTTCCTGCGCGAGTTTCTTTAATTCCACCGGGTATTCGCTGATAATATCATTTTCGATACCCGCATACGCCTGGAGTGAGGCGCTTAATGCAAGATGTGAAGTGAATGTGTGATTGACATAAGTAATGTTTCTCGCAACAGCAAGGTCAGCTACGCGTTTCGAAACTGTAATTCCTCCAATCCTTCCGGCATCTATCTGTATAAACTTAACCCCTGAATGTTCAATCATCGCCTGGGCCTGTACATAGTTATTACATCCTTCTCCACCTGCAAGTGGAACGCGCGGTTCAGAAATGGAAAGTTGGTGATATGCGTTTAATGCACCATTAAAGAAAGGCTCTTCAAACCAGTAGGCGTTTATTTCTTTTAGCGCCTGTAGACGTTCTTTTGCTATCGAAAAATCTTCGCCGAATATGGTGCCCGCGTCGATCATTATGTACGCATCCGGTCCCATTCCTTCGCGCGCCGCTTTTAAATGAGCAACGTCTTTCGCGAGACCATATTTTCCGAAAGGTCCCCATCCGAATTTTACGGCTTTATAACCGGTTGTTTTTGTTTTTTTCGCTTTGTTAAATGTTTCTTCTGCATCGTCTCCAAATAATTGGGATGCGTAAGGCAATTTCGGGTATGCATTTTTATAACCGAGTAATGTATAAACGGGAGCGTTGTGTTTTTTACCAAGCAGGTCGTAAAGAGCGATGTCAATTCCTGAAAGTGTATGATCTGCCTGTAAAAGATCGAGCGAATTTTCGTGTACTGCTATTGAAATTTTTTGAATATCCTCTGCTGTGTTTAGTTCTTTCCCCTCGACGGAATACTTAACAGGTTTGCACGCGCTGTGCGACATCGGCGCGACATAACTCGCAATACTGGTTAAAGGCGATGCCTCACATTCGCCCCATCCTTCAAAACCTCCGGCCCTGATTCTAACGAGTAATGCGTCCTGGCTGCCATCACCGATGTCCAGTATTTCGGGCATGCTTACATAAAAGAAATCTACCGATTCAATTTTCATATCCGTTTGTTGCATTGTCCGCTGACCCCTCGCTTTGCTCGGGATGACAATTGTCAGAACGTTATAGTTAATCCACCATCTACCGTAATTACCTGCCCCGTTATATAAGATGCATCGTTGCCTGCGAGAAAAAACGCAACTCCGGCTATTTCTTCTGCTGTGGCGGCTCTTTTAAGTGGCAAATGGTGCGCGTCAATATAATTTTCTTTGAACCATTTTCCATGCAGTTCGTTTTGCCCATCAACCACCGCCATAGGCGTATCAACAAAGCCAGGCGCGATCGCATTAACAAGAATGTTACGGGGAGCGAGTTCAACGGCCATGGCCCTGCAAAATTGATTGATAGCCGCTTTTGCCATTGAGTACGCGCTTGCCGACGCTTCCGCTCTTGTACCATGTATCGAGGTAACGTGAATTAACCGGCCGTTCTGCTGCATGAATTTTACAGCGAGTTTGGACGTCAATACACATCCATTTATCATAGCATCGAATGTTACGCGCCAACGCTCCATGTCCATAGTTAGCGGATCTGTTTTTTCAAAAATGCCCGCACAGCTTACCAGGGCGTCGAGCTTTCCCCATTTTTCACCAATTAATTTTTCTCCTTTATTTATTGTTTCCTGCCCGGCGTAGCTGCCATTGAAAAAAATGTGATCGCCGGGAGTTAATTCGTTCAGAGCATCGGCAAGTTTTTCGTGCTGTATATCGTTCAGGCAAACATCATAGCCTTCCTTTGCAAACCGGATGGCGGTTGCTTTTCCGATACCTGAAGCTGCTCCTGTGATTAATACTTTCGGCCGGTTCATTTGTCAATGTAGTTCTTTTTTTCTCCGGCAAAAATTGTTACCGAAGTTTCCAGTGAAGCGCCCCGTTCGAGAAAGGCGGATTGCTTCAGTGATTGCGCTTCGTTTACGCTGATTGGCATATTTGTGCACGGCTCAAGTATCGCCACATAGTGATCGAAGAAGCCGCCGTATGAGGCAAAGAGCCATTGGTAGGGAAATATTGAAGGATCATACTTGTAGCTGAAGAAATGCCCCGCTTTATTCTCTAACTGCATTTCGCCGGTTGGAACATCATATAAATACATGAAATCCATCGAACCATTCTTCGCGGGAATGACCGACGCGTCTGTGTTTTCGATGTGAGGCCACGCAAACTCCTTCAATTGTTTTTTGAAACGTGAATATTCAGGGTCGGCTACCTTTGCTTTCTTTGCGGGGGTGACTATTTTATCCTCAGCCATAATATTGAGTGCAGCGTGGAGTTTCCACATGAAATTTATTGGCTTGCCGGAATTGTTTTTGATATGATATTGAAGATGTACAGCGGGTGAATTTTCGACTAAGGAAATAGTTTTGCTGTAATATAATCCCGATAGTTTGAGGGTACCGTATACTTTTATTTTATTGTCTCCTGTTTCGTGGTGCAGGCTGGTAGTCCATAGTTCGCCGTGGTCCGGGTATGCGATGCCATCGATGATTTCGGGAATATCATTAGGGATAAGTTCATCAATGCCTCCCAGGAAATTAGGATCATATTCTGTGCCGGGTCCATGCCTTTTTAGTTCAAGGTTTTCATTTGTCCAAAGAAATTCGTGTTTTAACTGCTTGTTGTAGATGCTGAGTATTTTTCCTCCAATGGCTGGAACTACTGATACTTCCAGGTTATCGTTCTCGAGAATGAATACTTCTGCATCGTTTATGTGCTGCGCAGCGGGCTTCAAGTATTGCCGTTTTAGGGCAATAAATATATTCTATTCCTTTCAGTAAATTTCCTGGTGCAACAGCTTTTGTTTAAGGGCCTCGAGTAAACCGCCTTCACTCCATTCACCATTAAACTTTTCACCATTAATGAAGAATGTAGGTGTTCTGTTTACCCCGCTTCTAAGCCCGCTTTCAAAATCGCTTTCCACTTTGTCGATCAGTTCCTGCAGGTGCATGTCTTGTTTGAACCGATCGGGATCGAGACCGATTTTTTCGGCGAGCAGAAATATATTTTCTGCATCGAGGTTTCGTTGGTGTTCGAAAATAATGTCGTGCATTTCCCAGAACTTTCCCTGCATGCCAGCTGCTTCCGTTGCCACGGCGGCCATAAATGCATGTGGATGGATTTTAGACAATGGGAAATTTCTGAATACAAATTTTATATCACGACCGAATTGTTCAACGATGTCTTTTACAATCGGGTAGGCGCGGCCGCAAAAGGGACATTCATAGTCGCCATACTCAACGAGTTCAATTGGTGCGTTTGCATATCGCAATACGTGGTCAAAACTACTTACCGAAGGTGTTAGCTGTTTCATGTTATTGGTTCATTAATTAATTTGATTAATTGATTCTACTTTGTCGATTTCTTCCAGCGCGTTAAGTATACCGTCGGCGCCGGGATTAATACCAACAGGCGACAAATAGCTCCAGCGAATAATGCCATTTTCATCGATCACGTAAAGCGCCCGTTTGCATTCGCCTGTTTTTTCGTTATACACTTCGTACATTTTTGCAACCTTACCCTTTGGTTCGAAATCGGACAGCAGGGGAAAGTGAAAGTGATTATGCTCCATAAAAGCGAGATGGCTCCATTTACTGTCAACCGAAATTCCTATCAATTGAGCATTGTGCCTTGCAAAGTATTTTGACATTTCATTATATAGCGTCATCTGGTCGTCGCATACCGGGCTCCAATCTGCAGGATAAAATGCCAGGATGACTTTCTTATTTAGCAACTCGCTTAACCTGAGTTTCTGATCGGGAGTCGAGAAAAGTTCAAAATCGGGAGCTAAAGTGCCTGTTGGTAACATGATGTTCGTTTTCAGGGTGATTAAAGTTTTTCAGCAGCACTGATGATAAATTCGGCTACTTTTTCTGGTTGCGACACCATTGGTATATGATCTGAATCCAGTTCGAGCGAAGTGGCCTTGATCAGTTTTGCTTTGAAGCGTTCCAGGTCGGGGTTGATCATTCCGTCTCTCGACGCAATGATGTACCATGATTTTTTGGACTTCCAGGCAGGATTGAGAACCTTTTCCTGTGTGGCCGCTGCCGACCAGGTTACCTGTGTTGCGTAGATCACTTTCCTTTCTTCCGGCGATTCATCCTGCGCGAAATGTTCATCAACCGCTTTTTGCGACAGGGAAAGAAAACCTTCAGGACTCACCTGGAATAGTTGCTCAACGCCTGTTGTAGGCATAGCAGCATTAACATCAACCACATTTTGTCCTTCTTCCGGAACTAGCGCCGCCACATATACGAGGCCGGCTACTTTTTCATCTTTGCCAGCTTCAGAAATAACCATTCCGGCGTAGGAGTGTCCAACTAAAAGTACGGATCCATCCATTTGCCCGATTGCGCGTTTTGCTGCGGCAACGTCATCGGCGAATGATGTAAGCGGATTTTGGGCTGCAATAACGTTCAGGCCTTTGGCCTGGAGTATCGGAATTACTTTTGCCCAGCTTGATCCGTCTGCGAATGCGCCGTGCACCAGAACAATGTTTTTTACTCCCTTTGGTGTTTCGACGCGTGCGTCTTTAGATGAAGAAAGCTTTACCGACGGAGAAGCTACTTTTTCAAGTGTGTTGTTCATAAACTTTGTTTTTTATAAATGTTGAATTAGGATTCGCTTTAACGCTAAGCGCATTTTTGATTACTGCGGCAGCCTGAAGCAGGGCAGTTTTCACTGCCGGCGTGTCGGCGAGCGCATTTAATAAACCATAATCATGGATCAATCCGCCGTAACGGGTAAGGGTTACAGCCACACCTGCCTCATCGAGTTTACGTGCATAGGCTTCACCCTCATCGCGCAGTACATCGTTTTCTGCTGTTTGCACAAGAGCGGGTGGCAACCCTTTCAATTGTTCCAGGCTCGCCTGTAGCGGAGAAGCATAAATTTCGCGACGCTTAGCGGCGTCTGGCAGATAGTTATCCCAAAACCATATCATCATTTTTTTCGAAAGGAATCTTCCTTCTGCCAGGTCGTTGTAAGATGCGGTGTCGAAATTAGCGTCTGTAACCGGCCATAATAACACCTGCTGTTTTATTGCAGGGCCACTTCTTGCTTTTGCCATCAGGGCGATGGCTGCTGTCATGTTTCCGCCCACACTGTTACCTACAACAGCCAGGTTTTTACCGTCAACGCCTATTTCGCTGCCGTTCTCTGCAACCCATTTTGTAACGGCATATACCTGGTTGATGGCAACGGGATAGCGTACTTCAGGTGAAGGGGTATAATCTGGAAATACCGCAACTGCGCCGCTGGCTACTACAAGGTCGCGCACGAGTCGCCGATGGGTTGGATAATCGCCCAAAACCCATCCGCCGCCATGGATAAAGATGAAGACCGGTGCACCGGGTTTTGATCCGGTTGGTTTTGTAATATGAATGTTTACTCCCTCGCCATCCTGCATGATCAATTGTTCTGATTCCTCTATTCCGGAATAGTCCACGGGTGTATTTTGCGCTCCGACCAATACCTGCCGCGCATCAGCCGGGCTAAGTTGTTCGATCGGTTTACCGTTTCCGGAGTTGAGTACTTTCAGAAAGTCTCTAACCTTAATGAATATCCGCGGATCGTTTTCCGCTTTTACTGGATTGTTTAACTGGTCCATAAAAAAGTTTTTTTTGATTTGACCTCATTTTGAGAGATAGGTTTTATTCGACGTAGATCGAGTTGTGTGAGTGAAGCTTGCGCGCCATGTCGAAACTAAGGTTTGCCGAATATGCGCCGTATGCATCCACCAGTGTACCCTTTACCCCGGTGTTTGATGTAATGGCATAGACAATTGAATTGTCGTCGGGGTTAGAGTCGCCTTCGAAACGGTAAGTTTCATCCACTGTAAATTCTTCCGGGTTCAGGCGGATATCCAGGTCGCCACAGTAGAGGCATATTTGCAGTGATTCAAATTCCGCTGTATAGCCTCTCTGTTTGAGGTCGTTTAGCGCCTCAACGAGGGATTCGTAATTTTTCATAATTTTTTATTTTTTTATTGTGATTAAATCACTTCATTAAGAACAGGGTCTGATTCTAATTTTCGCAACATTTCCAAACTGATATTGTCTTCATACACGAAACACGCATCTACGAGGTAACCTTTGGCGCCATCTATTGTAGTGATCGCATAAATAGTTCTGTCCCCATCAGGAATGATGTCTTCGAAACGATGATATTCATCAACCATAAAGCTGTCGGGTGCAACCCACCAATCCAGGTCAAAACAATACAGACAAGTGGCCTCTCTCCTGAATCGAAGCTGGTATCCTCGTTCCTTCAGGTCGTTGAGTGTTTTAGTGATTATCATTTCGGACAGTTTAAATACTTTGAGATTTTTCGAATCGTTACAACAAATCTTCTGGACAGCCTACGGCAATGGCTTCCTCGGTGTACATCAATGGCTGATCTTCGGTGCGGATCGCATCATCGAGAAATTCACTTCCTTCGGTGATATTGTGCACCGGTTCATGTATTGCTACCAACGTGTGTTCGGCAGGATCTGTTTTATGATTTTTTTTGGGGAGATATAACGACAAAAGATTCATGATGTTTTTACATTGAGGATGAATTAATGTTTCCCGGCAATAACTTTCCTGGCCGACACCGGGAGTGAAATACCGGAAGATGATTTTTAATTAAGAAGTAAGGAAGTGGATTATTCGCCGCTACGCGGGCTGCAGTTGATTGCTCAACCATTTTTCGAAGCTTACAGTACCAGCCTCGAATTGTCCGGCGGGCACCAGCGCAGTGTGATTAACTTCGCCACCGAAATATTCTGGTTTTCCATTTGCCACGACTTTGCGCGGATCATTTGTATGTTGCAGGTATCTTCCAACGATGTCGTACATTTCGAAACGCTGTGGTCCGGCTATTTCCACGATGTCATTCTTCGGCCAACCTACGGCGAAATCAGCTACAAAAGCGGCTACATCATCCGAAGCGATCGGCTGGAACTGAACATCGGAAAGATGTACCACTTCGTTTTCGGTTGCCTTGTTCGCAATGCCTCCCATAAATTCAAAGAACTGTGTGCTCCTGATAATAGTGTAAGGCACTCCTGATTTCTTAATCAGGTTTTCCTGCTCAATCTTGGCACGCATGTAACCGATATTTTGCATCTTGTCGACGCCGACAATTGAAAGCGCCACATGATGTTTTACTCCGGCGCCGATTTCAGCGGCAAGCAAATTATTTCCCGATGCCTGGAAAAATTCCAGTACGGCTTTATCTTCGAAAGAAGGAGAGTTCGAAAGGTCGATCACGACGTCTGTGTCTTTCATAGCTTCAGCTAATCCCTCTCCAGTAATCGTATTGATGCCCGTAGCAGGAGAAGCGGCGATTACCTGGTGGCTGTCATGGCGAAGTTTCGTGACAACTTTTGATCCGATGAGGCCCGAACCTCCGATTACAACGATCTTCATAATTTGATTTTTTTATTGGTGATTGTGTGATCGTCTATTAGGCGAATAAAATGCCAATGAATCAAACTATTGACTTTCAGGAACATCATTGAAAACGGGGATCCGATTTTTCACTGTATTTCGTGAAATCACGAAAGTAATTACGAAATAAAGGGAATTAATGAGTGGAATCTCAAACGAGATAGTCGCTCTTGCCGATGTTTAATTTCTTCATTTTTGAATGAAGCGTATTGCCGGGAATTTGCAATACTTCGGCAGCGCTGCCGGGACCTGAAATTTTTCCTGCGCAGCGTTTTAAAGTCTGAATGATATAAGCGCGTTCAACTTCTTCCAGTGAACGGTTTGCGAGAAATGCGTGTTCCTGTTTATCACTGTCATTGTTCTGAGGAATGTATACTTCATCCAACACACCATCGGTGCAAAGAAGTATGCTGCGTTCCAATAGATGTTCGAGTTCTCTCACATTACCCGGCCACGTGTAACTGCGCAATTGCTGTATTACACGTGGTGAAACCTTCCTGATATTGCGACCACTGTTCCTGCTGTATTTCCGTACAAAAAAATGAGTAAGTGGTTCGATGTCTTCCCCACGGTTGCGAAGAGGCGGCAAACTGATTGGAAATACATTTAACCTGAAATAAAGGTCTGCCCGGAAACGACCTGCCTTTACTTCATCTTCGAGGTTGCGGTTTGTTGCGGCAATCAACCGCACATCGATTTTTATTATTTGCTTACCACCTACGCGTTCCAATTCACGTTCCTGTATTACCCTGAGCAATTTTGCCTGGGCTTCGAGGGGCAATTCTCCTATTTCATCAAGAAACAGTGTGCTGTGATTTGCGAGTTCAAATTTGCCGATGCGGCGGTCTATAGCGCCGGTGAACGCTCCACGCTCGTGACCAAATAATTCGCTTTCGATGAGGCTGGCAGGCAACGCAGCACAATTAACTTTCACCATGAGCTTATCTTTTCGCGGCGAAGTATTGTGAAGGGCCCTTGCTATAAGTTCTTTTCCTGTGCCCGTTTCTCCCAGTACCAAAACTGTGGTGTTGGATTCAGCGACCAACGACATCAAACGATATACTTTCTGCATCTCGTCGCCGTTGCCAACAATTTCAGAAAAGTTATAAATGGTTTTAATCTGCTCCTTCAGGTAATCGTTCTCTACTTCAAGTTGTTTTTTATAAGCGAGTAATTTTTCGTTAGCCTGTATGTTAGCAATAGCTACCGATATCTGGGCGCATATGCCTCTCAGCAACAGCTGGCTCAAACGGTTTGCGATCAGCCAGATGGTTCCGATGCTTCTATCGCGAACGCGTAGAGGAAGTCCGTAAACATTTTTTAACCCGGTTGTTTTCCAGAGTTTCGCATATTCGCTGCCGCTTCTCAATTCTTCTTCTATGTTGAACACGAGTCCATCTTTACTGGCGAGCACCTGTGCGGTGTATTGCTCGGAGATAGTGATACGATCGTTGGCGAGTTTATCGAAATTTATTTTCGCGTTTTCGAATGACGAAGGGTCGAACATGTATGCGGCCATGTGAACGCCGTCTTCTTCCATAACACGGATCATCGCCAGTTTCGTGTGCATCGTTTTATCAAGTACGGTGAATATCGCTTTCTGGAGATCCTGCTTTGTTCTTACCTGCGCTATGTCGTTGCTAAACTGTAGAAGGAATGCCTGCTCATCCTGCTTGTTGCTGATTTTTTCATTGGCCATGATGTTTGCCAATGCGATAGATATCTGCGCACAAATGCCCTGGAGCAGCTGTACGTTGATGTCGTCGATATCTATAAAGAGAACTCCATGGTTTGTTTCGCCGTTGCGCAAGCGGATGCCCACTATTTCTGTAAACCCCATTTGTTTCCAGTACTGTAAATAAGTTGACCGGATGCCACGTTCTATTTCTCTCTCTACGTTAAATAGTAAGGGGATGGCGCTGTTCAACACACGGTTTTGCAAGCCATCGTTTATCGGGTACCTGGACTTTTCCAGTGTACTTAATAATTCCGGATCATGTTGTTTGGTAAGTTCATAGATGTATGGACTCATCGTGGTGTTGTCGTCGTTGAACCTACGGATAACAAATCCGTTGCGTGGATTCAGTTTCTTTAACGCCGTGCGAACGGCAGAGGCGAGTTCTTCTTTTGTTCGTACAGTAGAAATTTCGCTGCTGAAATCAAGGAGAAACGATTTTTCTTTTTCCTTATTGAGGATCTCTTCGTTCTTAATAATATTCGATACGGCGCTCGACAGCTGCGGTACAATGCCTTTGATAACATTCCGGAATTCTGAAGTAAAGCTGCCCGGCTTATCATTATAGATGTGAATAAAACCTATTGGCTTTCCTTCCTTCATGATGCGCGTCATCATAATTTCCCGCACACCCTTTTCATAATTTACGCGAAGAAACGTAGGGCTTTCGGGTTTATTCATTATATCTTCCAGTATAAAAGATACCGGTTCATCTGAGTGGAGCACAGCCTGGATGAATGGTTCGTTGAGCGGAAATCGCGAATTCACCATTTCCAGGTATCGCGGATGGGAGCGGATAGGCGAGCCATCGTTGTCAAGCAGGAAGGGTACATAGGTTTCGTCTTTATAATCGATCAGCGTTACGATGGTGTGTGTGAAATAAAACAATCCTTTAATTCTTTTTTTAAAAAGAACAATCAGGTCGTTTTTTTCTCTTACTCTTGTGATGTCGTCGCTGAGTGCAAGCAGCACGTCGCGTTCTTTTCTTAGGTGTTCAACCTGTTCCTCGAATGATACAGTGATGTTCTGGTCTTTTTTATCGGCCCTGGCAGTTTTCAATTTTTCGCTTGTGCCTGCATCTTTCATTGACGGCGATTTGCAGTTACTGATTTGGACAGGAGGAGGGCAAAGGTAGTGAATACATTAAATTCCCTGTATTATATCTTACCCGGGTGCCAACTAATGTTAACCTACAATTCGTAAGTTCATTAAATTTAGGGTAACCCCGGGACCTTACTATGATTCAGAATTCTGAATTTATGTTGGATGAGCTTTCCAAACATTTCAATGCAAGGCTTATTCCAAAGGACTTTACTGATAACCTGCCGTTGCTGGCGGATATTCTTAACGGAAAGCTTCCACCTCCGGAAATGAGGCATTGTTTAAAATTGCCACTCGGTGAGGAAAAGGTGTTTCGTCAATTAATCTCCTTCGGATACCCCGAATTAATAGGTAACATAATTAAACGCGTTCAAATTGAAACCGAGAGCTATGACAACTTCAGGTCAGAGATGTCCTATGAAACGGTTGAATGGTATAAAGAGGTTGTTTTTCAGTTGGCAAAGGTTGTTGATATCGAGGTAAGTGAGCCAGATCGAATGATTTATATCGTCTGTCCTGAAATATTGGTTGAATTGCTATGGTGCCCCCTGTCTCAATTTCATACCAGCGTTCTTTCCCAACTGGAGCATTTCAATCGTTTCAATGATATTTTTGCCATTTACGCTGACACCTCCGATAGTCCACCAAACTTGTTTGTCAATTCAAAAGCACCTACATCGTTTTCTTACTTCATTATTGCATACATCGCTGAAAACCTAAATATTCCCTTGTCCATTTAACATATGAACGAAATTAATCAAGATGATATCAGGTTAGCCTATCCGGGATTTTATAACATTTACTCTATCAGAAATGAAATATCTATTCATTCGATGCGTTTGCCGACTGATGATTTGCCCCAGCATCAGAACAGCTATCTCCTGGATGATCATTACGGGCGTGTTCTCCAATCAAACGTTTCCATGCCGTATGCGCATTCAGATGCGATAGATTTTTACGTTCGGGATTTCGATGCCGACATTGTTGACGTACTAAGAGTGCCATTCCGGAAAATACCCGTTTACAGGTTTACCGATGTTCACCAGATCGAGAAACTTGCCAATAAGTTAAAGGATGAAAATGAAGGTTATACAGTGCTGTTGAGGGGGCAAACCAAATTTTACCCGATAAAAAGAGATGCAGAAGAATTTATGTTTCTCTATGGTGAGAATGCACCAAAGGAGCCGTCCTTTCATCCAAGCTTTTTAAGAAGTAAATTCAATGATTTTTTTATTTACAACCTTTGGCACGCGCAGGTAGCGAATATGTTGCACGATATTGGCGTGGATCTTTCCGGGTTTCTGCCTGAAGTTAAAATAAAAGAATACTACGCTGATGTTGATAAGATTAAGGGTTCACCACATTTTACGCCACTTGCCCTTGGTATTGCGCAGCACTATGGTTTACCAAGCATTGGCCTGGATTTGACGAAAGATGTGAAAGTCGCGTGCTGGTTCGCTTCGCATGAACTCAAAACAGGTGACAAAGGCGTTACTTCAGCACCGCCCCTTGTTGATTTTAAAGAATCTACGATATATTTTTTTCGATGTCCGGCGGATGCGGTTTTTTCTCATCAGCATGTCAAGCCGAAATTTGTTGAAAATACCCGACCCGACAGGCAGGATGCCTGGTTTTGTCATGCAGGTTGGGGATTCGCAAAAAATCAACTGGGAAGCTATTTAATGGCGGCAATCCGACTGGATGAAAGTATTTTAAGCATCTTCAAAGATGGGTATGATCATCACTTGTTCCCGGGGCGTGAAGAAGATCTCATGCTTAATTTCTTTTTGGACATGCGTGAAAACGATAGTCAAAAAGGAGAAGTGGCAAGAGCGCTGGAAAGAATATATTTGTTAGGAACCTGACCAGGCAGTAAATCCGGATTACGCAAACGTTAGCGTAAAATTATTTCTCGGAATTTTTATTATACTTGCTTACAAGCCGTTCCCGCTTTATCCGGTTGCCACATTGAAAGTACACGCCTTGTCAGCTTGAAAAGTTTATCGAAATTGTTTCAAATTGTTTAACCGGGCTGAATATAACGAACTAACTGCACTACAACGTCTTTCACAGGGCGACGACTCGGCCTTCGATGAATTATTTTATGCCAACTGGGATCATGTTTATTCAGCCGCTTTGTACATGACGAAGTCACCGGAAATGGCGGATGATATAGCGCAGGAAACATTTCTGCTGCTATGGAAAGAAAGGCAAAATATTTCGCGGATAAAAAATCTAAAAGGCTTTCTCTACACCCACGTAAAGTTCCAGGTTCATAAAGTATTCCGGAGGATGAAAGTAGAAGATGCGTTTGCCCTCTATCTTAACCACAAACTTTCTCTCTCGAATGAAGTTCCGGAACAGGAAACGAGCCTTGCGCTGAAAGACATTGAATCATCACTTCAAAAGGGCATCGAACAGCTTTCTCCCCAGCAAAAACGTGCCTTTACACTCAGCAGGGAACATGGCCTCACGCACGAGGATATCAGTAAACTTATGGGTGTCAGTAAGAAGACTGTTAAAGATTATATCGTTCGTTCGCTCGCTTTTCTGAGACCTTACATCGACCACTATGGCTTGCTAATCATTCTGATCGCAAGCTTCTGAAAATTTTTTCTTTCCCTTCACTTCCTTTTTCCTTTTTCGCGGTTCATAGCCAGGTACAAACTTCACCAAACTGCTTATTATGATGTCCTCCGAACTTAAATCGCTGCTGGAACAGTATTTATCCGGCTCCCTGTCCGAAGAGGATTTCAGGCGTTTGTGGAGCACGCTGCAGGATCGTGCCAGCGATGCCGACTGGCTCGAGGCTATTGAACAGGCGATACTTGCAAAAAATGAAACTCTCTCACCTGATTACAGCAAAGCAGCTGAAGCACTGGTAAAAATCAAGGAAAGAATTGTTGAGGAAGAGATAAAGCGCCGCAAACCCGTGGTGCGCATTCTGCCGATGCTGAAATACGCTGCCGCTATTGCGATTGCCGTACTTACCACTGTTCTCATTTTCTATTCTACAAAAGGTGATAAGTTTCAGGCGAACACGGCGGGCACTGTAAAAATTCCACAGGATGTTGAGCCCGGCGGTGATAAAGCGATCCTTACATTGGCAGACGGTTCAACAATTGTTCTTGACAATGCTTCCGACGGACAAATCGCGAAGCAGGGATACATGCAGGTTGTGAAATTGCCCAACGGCCAAATACAATACAAATCAATACCTGGTGATAACGGCAAAATTGCGGCGATCAGTTATAATACTATGTCGACCCCGCGAGGTGGACAATACCAGCTCATTTTGCCAGACGGATCGAAAGTGTGGTTGAATGCTGAATCATCGATCACTTATCCCGTTGCGTTTACGGAACACGAGCGGAGGGTTAGAATTATTGGTGAAGTTTATTTCGAAGTGGCAAAAGATAAAACGAAACCCTTTCATGTTGAAACCGGCGATACAGAAATAGAAGTTCTCGGCACGCACTTCAATGTTAAGGCATATGCTGAAGACGGTCCCACCAAAACAAGCCTGCTTGAAGGTTCTGTCAAAATCAACACGCAGATCCTGAAGCCGGGTGAGGCGTTTATGAACGGAAGAATCGTTCCTACAAATATTGAACAGGATGTGGCCTGGAAAAATGGCATTTTCAATTTCAACAATCAGAATCTTTCACAGGTAATGCTGCAACTGGCTCGCTGGTACGATCTGCAGGTAGAGTATCCCGGCGGCATTCCTGAAAAAGAGTATGGCGGTGAAATAGGCCGTAATCTCAGGCTTGGACAGGTATTGAAAGGTTTGGAAAACTCTGGAGTTCATTTTGAATTGATTGGAAAACGTGTTGTTGTTACAAAAGAAAACTAAATGCTTATTCACGATCAAATGACGAAAACTTATGAGAAGCGTATTTTTAACCATTCGGCTTACCGGTCTTCTTCTCCTCGCATGCTGCTTCAATGCAAATGCGGAAGTTAATCCCGAAACGGTGACGGTGTCTGTGAAAAACGTGTCGGTACTACAGGTGTTCGATATCATAAGAAAACAGACGCACTACTCAATTTTTTACGATAAGGATATGCTTGAAGGAGCGAGGCCGGTATCCGTAAACGTAAAAGACAAACCCCTCGTTGAATTTCTCGACCTGGTGCTGAAAGATCAGCCATTCAGTTTTTATATCGAGCAGCAAACCATTTTTATCAAAAGAAAGAAAGCAATTTCTCCGGAGCCGGCGGTTAACACTGCCATCCACACTCCACCTCCGGTGCCGCCGATCAGTGGAACTGTGAGGGACGCCGATGGGAATCCGCTGGCCGGAGTTAACATAGTGATCAAAGGAACCAACAGGGGAACGGCAACGGACGCTGACGGAAAATTTTCGCTCAACGTTGATCCCGGACAGGTATTGGTGATCAGTTCTATCGGTTTTCAGACGAGAGAAATAGTTGTTGGCAATGAAACTGTTTTTCAAATTCAGCTCGCCGGCGAAAACAAATCGCTCAACGAGGTGGTTGTAACGGCGCTGGGTATACGAAAGGCGGTTAAGTCGTTAACGTATTCGGTAGATAATGTAAAAGGCGATGAGCTGAATAAAGCGAAGGAAACAAATGTTATCAACTCTCTCCAGGGAAAAGTTGCGGGACTTACCATTACAAAAAACGCGGTTGGACCGGGTGGTGATTCAAAGGTGTTGCTTCGTGGTAACCGCTCTATTACCAATAGTAACGAGCCGTTATATGTTATAGATGGAGTTCCGTTGAGTGGTAATGTAAGCATGCTGAACTCCGATGACATCGAGAGTATGACGGTGCTTAAGGGCGCTTCTGCTGCAGCGTTGTATGGCAGCCAGGGACAAAATGGCGCGATCGTGATTACAACAAAAAGAGGAAAAGCAGGTCAGACAATTGTAAACTACATTGGCAACTACACTATCGACAAAGCATCGGTGTTACCTGATTTGCAATTTGAATATGGGCAGGGAGATGCGGGTGTTTACAATGCGAATTCCGAACACAGCTGGGGGCCTAAAATCACCGGCCAGCAAGTTGAGCTATGGAACGGGCATACAGTAAAGATGGAGGGACAGCCGGACAGGTTGAAAAAATATTTCAGATCCGCCGGTACACTCAATAATACGTTAAGCCTTCAGGGCGGAAACGATAAGATGCAAAGTTATTTTTCGTACAGCAATACGCTGGCGCAGGGTATAATGCGCAACAACGATATGACGAGGCATAATATAGACTGGAAGATTACGAATAACATTACATCGAAGCTTACGTTTTTTAGCAAGCTCTCTTACATCTATGAAAGGGTGGACAACCGGGTGTTTCCTGGTGACGGTGGTACGTTTGCGCTGCCATCTATCATAAGATCGCCGGTGACCATTCCACTGAGCGAAATGGAACAATATTTTTACATAGATGAAACTGGTACGGAAAGACAGAGTTACTGGAACCCGGGTTCTTCTGTTCAATTAAACCCGATATGGGCGCTGCACAAAGTTCTGAATACGCAAAGAAGAGATCGCTTCCTCGGTTTAATTTCTGCAAAATATGATTTCAACAACTGGTTAAACCTGCTTGTTCGCGGAAGTATGGACAAGCTGCTGCAGAATAACGAGTACAAGGTTTTTGCCGACAATTACTTCAGCCAGGTTGGTTCCGATTACGACAGAACAACAGCGCGCAACCTTGGAATAAATGTAGATGCTCTTTTGTCGTTCAATCATTCGCTTGGCAAGGACTTCGACATTACAGGAAATATTGGGGCTTCTCTCCAGGAAAGCCGCTTTGAGAATACTACGGAGAATGCAAATGGCCTGAACAAGGCAAATTTCTTTTTCATGAACAATGCCAAAAGTCCTTTTGTAAATAACGTGTATGGAAGACGGCCGCAGGTGCAATCGTTGTATGCCGCTGCTACACTTGGGTACAAAGAATATCTTTTTCTTGAAGTAACCGCGCGTAACGACTGGTCGTCGGCCCTTCCGAAAGAAAATCAATCCTATTTCTATCCATCGGTTGGCTTGTCGGGAATTATCTCTGATATGGTGCAGTTGCCTTCGTGGGTAACCTATGGTAAGGCAAGGATTACTTATGCGAGTTCGGGATTTGGCGGTACCCAGTACCTTGACAGAAATTACTATTCTGTTGGATCAGGAGGTTCAATTTCAACTCCTGCAATTCAATCGCTGGGTAACTACAAACCTGAAATTACACGCTCACTTGAATTTGGGTTGGACTGGCGTTTTCTCCAAAACAGGTTAGGTTTCGATCTCACGTATTACAATACGCAAACCAAAGATCAGTTACTGCTGATTGGCATACCGGGTGCCACTTTGTATTCGCAGAAATATATCAATGCTGGTTTGATACGTAACAGGGGTGTGGAAGTAACAGCTGATTTTACCCCGGTGAAGACGAATATATTTTCATGGACGGTTTCGGGAAATTATTCGAAAAATGTCAACAAGGTTGAAGAGCTCACCGAGAATATGAAATCGGTAATAATTGGCGCCGGCGATGCGGTGTACCTGATAAAAGTGGATGAGGGCAGCAGCTATGGAGACGTGTATGTGAGAGGATGGCAGAGAAATGAACAGGGACAGCGATTGGTTGATGATGATGGATCGCCTACGCTAACTGATGGAACAAATGTGTTTGTGGGGAACTACAATCCTGATTTTATGCTGGGATTCTCAAACACTTTCAGATACGATGCATTTTCTTTAAGCTTTTTGATAGATCACAGGCAGGGTGGAGTAGTGATATCGGGAACCCAGGCTTTGATTGACGCTGACGGGCATTCGAAGGCTTCGCTGCAGGGTCGTGAGGGTGGTATTGTGCTCGATGGGGTAAACCATAGTGGCGGAAAAAATACAACGCCTGTTGATGCACAGAAATATTTCAGCCTGATCGGTGGAAGATATCCTATAGCCGAATTCTATAGTTATTCGGGAACAAACACGAGACTGCGTGAATTGGTGTTGACATATAGTCTTCCAGCCAGCCTGCTGAATAAAACGAAGATTATAAAGAAGGCGGATGTTTCTGTTGTTGGAAGAAATCTTTTCTTTTTCCATAAATCCGCGCCTATTGACCCTGAGATTACGAGAGGTGTGAACGGTGGAGGACTTGAATATGCGCAGTTGCCTTCTACCCGCAATTATGGAATAAACCTTAATCTAACATTCTGATAAATTTATTCAAAATGAATTGCACTACATTTTCAACTAAAAGAATATTGCATTTCGTTTGCGCGTCGCTGTTATTTATTTCTGTGGGATGTACCAAAAATTATGAAGAAATAAATACCGACCCGACAAGAATTACCACGCTAAGCAATCAGGACATAAAAGGGTTGTTTACAAGAGCAGAATATATGGCGATGTATTCGGGCGACGGCTCTGCTGAATACCAGTACGCGCAGGGATTTTTCGCTGACCTTTACGCGCAGTATTCCGCGATAACCGCCACTTTTGATCCTACTGACCGGTACAACATTTCGCAGGAGTGGATACAGGAGCAGTGGATCGGCACTTTCAGGGCCATGGCGCCGCTGGTGAACATTATCAAACAAACTCCAAACGAAGATCAGAAGGCGCTGAATGCTATTGCGCGTATATGGAAAGTGTGGACCGTTCACCGCGCAACCGATTATTATGGTCCGTTCCCTTATACATACATCGGGTACGACAGTACTGTAATTCCTTATGATCGACAGGAGGATATTTATATGGATCTCTTCAAGGAGTTACAGGAGGCAAGTGCCGATCTCCAGGCGAACCTTTCGCAATCGGGTTATGGCGAAGCAGATGTAATTTTTGGAGGCGACAATGCAAAATGGTTAAAGTTTGCAAATACTTTGAGGCTGCGTTTGGCGATGCGCATTTCATATGTGAAACCTGATATGGCCAAAACCGAGGCGGAGGCCGCAGTGGCAGGTGGGGTGATGGTTGACCTGGCCGACGATGCATATTTGAAAAGCGATGGTATTAACTACAACGGCTATTTGCGTCAGTCGGGCTGGAACGAATTCAGGATGAGCCAGACGATGGAGAGCCTCCTGGTAGGTTATGACGATCCGCGTTTAAGCAAATTCTGGCAACCATCAGTAAATACAGGCGAGTATAAGGGCGTAAGAAATGGTATGAACGTAGCTGAAATCGTTGCTGCAGAAAACGAACCAGATAATACATCCGGGCCCAGTGATTATTTACTTCCTGAAAACATGTCGACCACTCCGTCTACTGTAATGTACACAGCGGAGGCATATTTTCTTCGTGCTGAAGGAGCGTTGAATGGTTGGGAAATGGGAGCAGATGCGCAGGAGTTGTATGAAACAGGTATTGAAATGTCGCTACGCACATGGGGTATCACAGACGCGGGCGCAATTAATACCTACATCAATAGCACAAACCTGCCGATGGCTCCGGGCGGTATGTTCAATACGCCTGCGTTAACGGACATACCGGTTAAATTTGAAACCGATCCTGAAAGGAGGCGCGAGCAGATACTTACGCAAAAGTGGATCGCATTGTTCCCTGAGGGTCATGAGGCATGGGCCGAAATAAGACGTTCAGGATACCCGAAATTGTACCCGATTCTGCATAACGACAATTCTGCTCTTTCGCAGGGTGAGTTTATCAGAAGAATTCCGTTCCTGAATTACGACAGGGACAGGAACGGTCCGGCTGTAGAAGCGGCTGTTGATTTGCTGGGTGGTCCGGATAACATAGGCACGCCGTTGTGGTGGGATGTGCATTAACTTTATCTATTTGAAAAATTTAAAAACTATTTTTTCAGGAATGAGATTTTATTTCAGTGACCTACAGACTTTAGTATTGCGAAAAAGGTCTTTCAACGGCGGGATACTGATAGTAATGTTGATGTTATTGCTTGCGGGCTGCAGTCAAACGCCGCAAAGACCGAAGGCGGATGCGGATAATGGCGGCTTATTTCTACCTGGTGATTTTGAAGCGCTGGTTGTAATTGATAGTGTTGGACCCACCCGGCACATAGCTGTAAATGGTAATGGTGATATATATGCGAAGATGACCTACAACGACAGGATGGACGGTTCGGGAGGAACTGTGGGTATGCGTGATCTCGATGGCGACGGCAGGGTAGATTCAGTAGTTTATTTCGGAGATTACCAGGATGTGGGTCGTTCGGCGGTGGGAGTAACCATTCATGACGGTTACCTGTACACGAGCACGGTGACGCAGGTTTTGAGAAATAAATTGAAGGATGGTGAACTCGTTCCGACGAGTAAAACCGAGGTGATGCTGACCGACAATAACAAGAATGTGGAGAAGAACTGGCATACTACAAAACCCGTAGCTTTTGATAACAAGGGTTACATGTATGTGCCTTTTGGTTCGCCATCGGATGCGGGACAGGACATTGAAAAATACGGACCTGTTGGAATACCCGGTGGTAAAGGATTGGATCCATCGCCGGAGCTGGAGAACAACGCTGGTATCTGGCGCTTCGACGCAAGCAAATTAAACCAGACGCAGAAAGACGGGTATAAGATATCGACAGGCATCCGTAGTGTGGTGGGTATGCAATGGAATCCTGCGGATCAGAGTGTATATGCCGTGGTGAACGGGATCGACAATTTTCATACCATCTATCCAAAACTCTATTCTTCGTGGCAGGCTGCTGTACTGCCCGCAGAAACACTGATAAAAGTGCAGGATGGCGCGAATTTCGGATGGCCCTACGCCTACTATGATCAGCTGCAGAAAAAAAATATCCTGCAGCCCGGTTATGGTGGTGATGGAAAAATTACGGCCAGGGCCGATTCGTTTGATCTGCCTGTAATCGGTTTCCCCGGGCACTGGGCGCCGATGGACGTATTGTTTTACAACGGCGATCAGTTTCCGGAACGATATAAGAATGGTGCGTTTGTGGCCTTTCATGGTTCAACCGACCGGTCGCCGTATCCGCAGGCGGGATATATCGTTTGCTTTGTTCCATTCGAGAACGGCGCCGCGACAGGAAAAATTGAAGTTTTCGCGGATGGATTTACCGGGGTGGATACCGTGATCAACACGAGCGATGCGGTTTACAGGCCGATGGGACTGGCGACAGGACCGGACGGTTCATTATATATTTCCGAATCGGAGCAGGGGAAAATATGGCGGGTGATGTATAAGGGAGATAAAAATAAATTCGGTGACGCGCAATTGGCGCAGATGCAACAGCGCGAATCAAGAACCTACATCAAAACGCCGGACGAAGTAAAAGACAATCTGAATACCGGCGACAGGCTCGAAGGAAGTATTTTGTATAAAACGTATTGCGCCAACTGCCACCAGGGCGACGGAAAGGGCGATGGTGGCCGTTTTCCTCCACTTGCTTCTTCAGAATATGTTACCGGCGATAAGACCCGGCTCATCGATATTATACTGAATGGTCTGCAGGGAAAAATAACCGTGAACGATAAAACGTACAACGGTTTCATGCCGCCGCATAAAGACATACTGGACGATCACGCCATCGCGTCTATCGCCACATTTATAAGAAACAGGTTTGGCCATGTTAAAGGTTCTGTTAGTACATTAGAGGTTACTGAAATAAGAAATTCAACAAAGAAATGAGTTACCTGAAGAGCGTACTATTTGCTTCTATTTTATTGTTTTTAGTTTCCGGTGCGGGAGTTTACGCGCAGTCGTACAACCTGCTTATCGGCACTTATACCAGCGGTGGAAAAAGTGAAGGCATATACGTTTACGATTTTAATTTGAAGACCGGCGCTTTCAAGCATAAGTCAACCGCTAAAGGAATTACCAATCCGTCTTATCTCGCGATTAGTAAGAGTCGTAAAAAAGTGTATTCAGTAAGCGAAGCAGGAAAAGGAAAGGGAGGCATCAGCGCTTTCAACTTCGATCCCGTTTCAGGTGAGCTAACATTCATTAACAGTGTCAGCTCCGGCGGCGATGGTCCGTGCTATGTTGAAGTGGATGATAAAGACCAGTATGTTTTTTCGGGCAATTATGGTGGAGGAACATTAGGCGCTATCAGGGTGAACGCAGACGGGTCGCTGAACGGCGAAGTGCAAAGTATAAAACACGAGGGCAGCAGTGTAAATAAAGACAATCAATCAAAACCGCATGTGCATTGCACGGTATTATCTCCCGATAACAACTACCTGATGGTTGCTGATCTTGGAACAGACAAGGTGCACACGTATCGTTTTAGTCATACCGGCAGCGAGCCATTATCACCTTCGGAACCCGCATATGTTTCTACAAAACCCGGCGCGGGCCCAAGACATCTGACATTTCATCCGAATGGCAAATTTGCCTATGTGGTGAATGAACTGGATGGTTCTGTTAATGCATTTGGATATCATGACGGCAAACTAACCAGCATTCAAACGATCACCATGCTGAAACCTGGCTTTAGTGGTACTATTGAAGGAGCCGACATACATTGTTCGCCTGACGGCAAATTTCTTTATGCCTCTAACAGGGAGATAAGCAATGAGATCGTAATTTATTCGATTGCGAAAAATGGCAGTTTGACATTTGTTGGCCGTCAGTCTACGTTGGGTAAGGCGCCCAGGAACTTCGCGATAGATCCTTCGGGCAAATTTTTGCTTTGCGCCAATCAGAATACCGATGAAATTGTTTTGTTCAAACGAAATTTTAAAACCGGGTTGCTAACCGACACTGGTAAGAGAATTGCTGTCGGAAGGCCTGTTTGTTTGAAGTTTGTGGCTGGCTTTGATTTTCACGATAAATAATATCCACTCTTATTAACCGGACATCTGTTAACTGAACCTGGATGTCTCTTCCTCCTACACAAGCTGATGCAAATGCAACAACGGCGAACACGCAAAGGATTTTCATATACTGAATTCAAAATTCATGACCAATCGTCACACATCTGCCAGTTGCAACTTCTGTTCCATAAGGATTAAAAACATCAATTGTTAATTTACGGCACGTTATTTATGGTACTTTCTTCGACTATCCTCAGTCAGAAAAACATACGTTATGTGCAACAGTGGCTTGTGCGCGAGGAAAATAATGCTATTATTTCCGGCACTCTTATCCTGCATAGCAGCATTTCAGCAAACACCAATCACAGGTAAAGTAACTTCAGGCGACGACCAGCAACCTCTGCAGGGCGTTTCTGTTACCGTTAAAGGAACGAACACCGGTACTGCAACAAACGAAGCAGGAACATTTACAATCAACGCGGATCCTTCGTCGGCGACGCTTATTTTTAGTTTCGTTGGATACCAGGAGAACGAGGTAGAACTGAAGGGCCGTTCAAGCGTTGATATTGTATTACAGCGTGATGTAAACACACTTGCGGAAACGGTAATCACCGCGAACGCCATTCGTCGCGATAAAAGATCATTGGGATATTCTGCTCCTGTGATAAAAGACGATGAACTTCGTGCCGGGCGGCGTGAGAGTGCAATCAGCGCATTACAGGGGAAAGTTGCGGGAGTGAATGTTACGAGCACATCAGGAGCTCCCGGAAGTTCAAACCGCATTGTGCTGCGCGGCGGATCATCGATACTTGGTAATAACCAGGCATTGATGGTTGTTGACGGAGTGCCGGTAGATAATTCAGATTTCGTTGCAGGAAGCGACATCCGGTCAACGCAAGCTTCTGGTAATGTGGATCCACGAAGCACAGTGGGATTCGGAAACAGGGGTAACGATATTAACCCCGAAGACATTGAATCTATTACCGTATTAAAAGGACCTGCGGCCGCTGCATTATATGGATCACGTGCATCGAATGGCGCTCTCATCATCACTACAAAATCGGGAAGGCGCGGGGCGAACCGTAAGAACGAAGTTGCACTCAACTCAACTCTAACATTTTCAAATGTTCTGAAGCTGCCAACGCTTCAAAATCAATACGGCCAGGGATATTTTATAGGAAACGATGACCAGGGCGTACCTCAATACTTTATTGACCCGAAGGAAAACTGGAGCTGGGGTCCTGCATTTGATGGAGAAGAGAAAGAATGGGGACAGTCAATAAACGGCGTGCGCCTGAAAAAACCGTTTGTTGCGCAGCCCGACAATCTCCGCAAATTTTTCGATCTCGGCAGGGCGCTCGAAAATAATTTATCGTTCCAGGGCTCGGGAGAAAAGACAACTTTTTACATGTCGCTTAACAGCCTGAACTCAAACGGTCTGTGGCCCGGCGATAATGACAACTTCAACAGGTACAGCATACGATTTAATGGTACTGCAAATCTTACCAACAAAATCAGCTCATCAATAAACATCAATTATATCAATATCCGCAACGACCAGGTGCAAACGGGACAGGGACCAGGTTCGGCCTTCGATAACCTGCTGCAAACTCCCCGCGATATTCCTATTGATAAAATGAGTGATCTGGGTAATCCATATTATGGTTACGGGTTAACAAACGCTCAAAATCAGCCAGCATACGGATTTTATGGAGCATACACAATCAGTCCGTATTACATTCTTGAAAACTTTAATAACAGGAACAACGTGGACCGTGTAACGGGAAACATCACGCTCACTTATAAACCTTTGGATTGGCTCGACATCGTGGAAAGACTTGGTGGTGACGTGTATTCGGACAGGAGGATGTTTAAATATCCCAGGTTTACGTATGTGCCCATTGACGATGTAACCGGGAATTATTCAGTTGACGCCAACACAAACTCGCAGGTGGGAGAATATTCCGAGAACACGTTCAACGTAAATGAAATTGTTCATGACCTGATGGTTACTGCCCGGAAAGAACTCGGTGCAGATTTCTCGGGTTCTCTCATGGTGGGACATAATATCAGGCAGCGGCGCGCAACTATACTTGAAGCGAGCACCAACAAGTCTGCCGGCCTTGTAGTGCCTGGCTGGTACAATCTCGACAACAGTAACGGCCCCGTTTACACTTACAACGAATATTCGAACAGAAGACTTGTAGGATTGTATTCGCAACTTGCTCTCGACTACCGTGATATGCTTTTTTTGGAGATGACCGCAAGGAACGACTGGTCGTCGACATTACCGGAAGCAAACAGATCGTTTTTTTACCCGAGTATCAGCACCTCATTTGTGTTTACTGAATTACTTAAAGGAGGCCTTGCCGATTTTTTCAACTATGGCAAGGTAAGAGCGAGCTGGGCGCAGGTTGGTAACGACGCGAATCCGTATCTGCTGAATACATATTTTAGCAGGAACCCGATTGAAAGCTCTTTTGGTTCAACGACATTTCCTTTTAACGGTGTACCGGGATTAACACAGGGTTCAAGGATCGGTAACCCTGATCTGAAGCCTGAAATTACTACCGCATATGAAGCCGGCGCCGAGCTAAGTTTCTTAAACAACCGCGTTTACATCGATTTTTCTTACTACAGGAACAGGTCGAAGAACCAGATTCTCACAATTCCTATTGCCGAGTCGTCGGGATTTACAAACAAGGTGATAAACGGAGGTATCGTGGAGAACAAAGGCGTTGAATTGAGCGTGCGCGGAATACCGGTGCGACTGGATAATGGCTTTACTGTTGAATTGTACGGAACATTTACTAAGAACAAAAACGAAGTGGTTGATTTGCAGCTCGAAGGTGTGAAGCAGGTTTCACTCGGCGGTCTCGCCGACCTGAGTGTTGTTGCAGCTGAAGGGATGCCGTATGGTACATTCTATGGAATAGATGTGCAGAAAGATGAATTGGGCAGAGTGATAGTGGATCCTGTTACGGGTATTCCATTGGAAACTCCGAATGCCGTGTACCTTGGTTCATACAATCCCGACTTTATCGCGTCGCTTGGCACGAGAATAAGATTTAAAGCGTTCAGTTTGAATCTTCTCTTCGATACAAAACAGGGAGGATATTTTGTATCGCGCACAAAAGATATCATCGCATTTAACGGTACCTCGTGGGAGACCGCGGAATTTGGAAGAGATCCTTATGTTTTTCCAAACTCGGTGTATTATGATCAGTCGGGCAAACTTGTTGAAAACACGAGTGTGACTTTTCTTCCCCAGGATTACTTTCCTGCGCTGCCTTATGGCCGCAATGTGATAGATGCTTCTTATGTAAAATTGCGCGAAGCGAGCATCAGTTATAAAATTCCGAAGCGAATTCTTGATCGCACGCCGTTCGGTGAACTGACTGTCGGCATATTTGGTAATAACCTCGCGCTTTGGACGCCATCGGAAAATAAATATGCGGATCCGGAAATAAATTCAGCGGGCGCTACCAATCTGCAGGGATTTGATTTTACCGCACAGCCTTCGCAGCGAAATTTCGGCGTAAATGTGAATGTAACCTTTTGAACCGATCAACTTCAAAGTAGTGAGTTATGAAAAAGACTCTTAGATTTTCAATAATATTTTTCATCGCTGTCGTGGTTACTTTCAGCTCGTGCCGAAAATTCCTCGACGTAAATGAAAATCCAAATTTACCACAGGAAGGTAGCCCCGAATTACTTCTTCCCTATTCACAAGCCGCCATTGGCAACGTGTTAGGAAGTGATCTTGCTATTTACGGTGGTATCTGGGGGCAATACTGGACACAAAACCCTTTCTCTTCGCAGTACAGGGGATTGGAGCAATATTCCGTGAGCACCACATCGTTCGACAGAACATGGCGACGATTATATTCAGACGCATTGGAAGATTTACAGGTGATACAAAATTTAGCGGCGAACGAAGAGGAATTTTCGCAATATGCTGCCATCTCTTATATTCTTAAAGCATATACTTTCCAGGTGGCCACCGATGGATTTGGTGACATTCCACTCGCAGAGGCGTTAAATCCTGATATTACGAGTCCCGCATATACTCCGCAGGAGCAGGTGTACGACACCATCATCTCTTACCTCGACACAGGTATAAGCATGATTGATGTTGAAAGCACAAATGCTCCGGGAAATGATGATTTGTTGTTTGGCGGCGATATGCGGCAGTGGATAAAATTCGCAAACACGCTGAAGCTTCGTGTGTTTCTCAGGCAGTCGGAAGTAGCGCCTGATAAGGCGATGGCCGGCATAGCGGAGTTGAGCGGCGCCGAATTTCTTGACGAGGATGCACAAATCAACTACAGCACGACCGGGGGTAATCAGAATCCATTATTTGAAGAGATGCTCGGGCTCGGACGTGTGCAGAATTTCGCGGCTAGTGAAACGATTACAAAATTTCTTACTGATAATAATGATCCGAGGGCCGATGTATTTTTCGAGCGTTATCAAACCGATGAACAGGACTCGATAATTGGAATTCCACAGGGCTCATACCGGACCACCAATGAAGTTTTTTCTATTCCTTCTACTGCGGTGGGTGCGAGTGGTAACGAGGATCAATCTGCACAGGCTCCTGTAAAATTTATTTCAGCGGCTGAAAGCTATTTTCTGCAGGCAGAAGCTGTGGTGCGGGGCTGGCTCACTTCCGACGCAACAGCCACGGAGCTTTTTGAACAGGGCATAACGAGCAGTTTCGAATCATACGAAGTACCCGGTGTGGACGTTTTCCTTGAAAATTCGCCGGCTGCGCAGTTTCCAGCTGGTAAGGAGCAGCAGATAAGGGCAATTATTCTACAAAAGTGGGTCGCCATGACCGGCAACCAGGGTTTTGAGGCATGGACGGAATGGAGAAGAACGGGCTATCCTGATTTCTTTACAGTATCGGAGGCTACTTCTCTCGGTGATGACAGGATGCCTGCGAGATTGCTTTATCCAGCTTCGGAGGTGACAAGAAATATAAATTTTGAAGAATTCCCCGGACTTAAGCAGGTGTATGAGCCGGTGTGGTGGGATGTGAAAGATTGATAAACATACGTGAAGTGACTTATCTTGCCGTAGCCCAAGAAAATTATGCAACAACACGTATTGAGCTGCGACTGGGGAACTTCGTCTTTCCGGTTACGGTTAATTGACACTTCTACGAGATCATGTCTTGCGAAAGTTGAGTCGGACAGGGGAAATGCTTCTTTGTTTAATGAATGGAAGGCACAGAAGGTTGACCGGGTTCCTTTTTATCTTCAGTACGTCAAACAGGCGATCGGGGAATTAAAAGTTAACAGCGGCCTGCCTGTAAATAATCTTCCTGTATTAATATCCGGTATGGCGTCATCGTCGGTTGGTATGAAGGAATTGCCTTATGCCGACCTGCCGTTTTCTCTTGATGGATCGTCGGCTTATGCTGAATGGGTAGACGGCGCGCCGGTGCTTGAAAATAAAATACTTCTTATTTCGGGTGCCCATCAACGTGATGATGTGATGCGTGGCGAGGAAACACAGTTAGTGGGACTTGCTTCGCTCCTCGATTTAAATGCCGGTGATAATACTCTTTTTATTCTTCCCGGCACCCACAGCAAGCATATTGCTATTTCCGGCAACAGTATATCCAGGTTCAACACGTTTATGACAGGCGAGTTGTTTGATATTATTGCGCGACACAGCATTCTAAGCCATGCTGTGCATGATGCAAAGCAGGATGAAATTTCAGAAGAAGAAAGGAAATCATTTTATGATGGAGTGAAAAGATCGCTTGGAGCGGAGTTAACCGGTACTTTATTTTCTGTGCGTATTAATCAACTGAAAAAATACCTCTCGCCCGAACAGAATTATTTTTACCTGAGTGGGTTATTGATCGGTTCCGAGGTAAAATATCTCACCAATCAAAAATTGATACTTTGCAGCAGCAGCAGGTTGCAGCGGCTTTACGAATGGGCACTCGACTGCGTTGACCTGTTGAATCAAACGCATGTTGTTTCATCTGAAATGCTCGACAATGCCGCTACTGTAGGGCAACTGAAGATATATGCCGGCATGGTAAACTTAAATAAATGAATCTATGGCGTTAAAAACGTTTTCGCATGAAAAGTTTAAAGCAATGCCGATTGTGGGCATCATGAGGAACTTTAAACAATCGGATATTGAAAATATTCTTCCTGAATTCGCGGGCAATGGTTTAAATACTATTGAAGTAACCATGAATTCACCGGGCGCTGTCGAAAGCATTCAGTTTGCGTTAAAAAACTTTGGCGATCAGTTAAACGTTGGCGCCGGTACTGTTTGTACCGAAAACGACCTTGACGTTGCGCTGGGGGCAGGCGCGCAGTTTATTGTAACGCCGATAGTTGATTTGATGATTATAGAACGTTGCAAAAGATTATCGGTACCCATATTTGCAGGCGCTTATACGCCGACAGAAATTTTCACGGCGTGGACGGCTGGCGCCGACATGGTAAAAGTATTTCCCATGGTCGGCGACGCGATTGAGTATATAAAGGCGATACGCGGTCCTTTGCCTCAGGTAAAACTTTTACCTACAGGCGGCGTTAATGCAGATAATGTTTCTTCATTTTTCAAAGCCGGCGCCAGTGGAGTAGGAGCAGGCGGACAACTGTTCGACAAGAAATATATCGAGAAAAAAGACTGGCCGGGTCTTGGCAAACATTTCGCGTTGTTTGCGCAAAAAGTTTCTTCGGTTTAAACGGGCAGTTTGTACCCGTTGTGATATTCTTTCATCATATACTCCTGGTTCAATTTGTCGTCGGTGAATTTTTCGGCGGCTTTATCCCATACCACGCGTTGACCGCTTCTGAAACTGATGTTGCCCATCTGTGCAACAGTGGCCACATGGGCGCCTGCTTCAATAGAACAATGCAGCTGGTCCATCTTACGTGAACGCACAACCGAAATAAAATTCTCCCAGTGTTTGTCGAGACCGTTGTCTGATGGCGCAGTATGTGGCTTGCTTATTTTGCTTTTGCTGTTTTTTTCTTCTATCACTTCCCATCCTCCGCGATCGAGCACGAGGGTGGCATTGTTGCCGATGTAAGCGATGCCATGGTCGCGGCCATATGATCCGTTATCAATACCCATCGCGTGATCCCAAACGAGGTTGAAGTTGTCGAACTCATAAAGTGCGGTGAGTGTATCAGGAGCTTCCTGCGCCAGCTCGGGATATGCAAATTTTCCTCCCAGCGAAACAACTGTTTTCGGTACAGGAGCTTTCATGCCAAGCAAGCCATAATCGAGCAGATGTACTCCCCAATCCGTCATTAATCCGCCCGCATAGTCCCAGAACCAGCGGAAATTAAAATGAAAACGGCTTGAGTTGAATGGTTTAGCAGGAGCGGGACCGAGCCATGATTTGTAATCTACACCTGCGGGAGGTGCGGAATCGGGTACCACAGGACCGGGCTTCATCCAACCCTGGTAGCACCACACTTTTACTGTACGTATGTTGCCGAGTTGACCCGAGTAAACGAAGTCTACGGCATCCCTGAAATGTTGCTGGCTGCGTTGCCATTGCCCGGCCTGTACCACACGGTTGTATTTCTTTTGTGCGGCCACCATTGCGCGGCATTCGCCTATTGAATTACCTACTGGTTTTTCAACATACACATCTTTGCCTGCGGCACACGCGTCGATCATTTGAAGCGCGTGCCAGTGGTCGGGCGTTCCGATGATGACGGCATCGATATCTTTTTGTTCGAGCAGCTTGCGATAGTCGTTATATGTTTTAAGTTTTGGAGAGTTGGATTTCATTTTTGCGTAGTCGGCCAAACGTTTGTCGATCACGTTCTGGTCAACATCGCAGATGGCCACGAGATTTACGCCAGGCACTTTTAACGCAGCCGTTACATTCGACCATCCCATTCCGTTAATACCTATTGCACCGATATTTATTTGATCAGCAGAAGGAAAACGGTCCCTCATTATTGCAAAAGCTTTGTTGTCGAAGGCCGAAAGCAGAGTGGCTCCACCTACGAGGGCACCCCCCTGTTGAAGAAAACGCCGGCGATTAGTCATTATCCAAAATTTGAAGGAAAATACAGAAAATATCAATAGCCCTAACTCACCTGTCTTCTGCTTCCTGGTAAATTGGGAAGAAACACGGTAAGCAACCCTAACAGCGGTAGAAACGAGCACACGTAAAACATGTATTCGAGACTTGTATGATCCGCAAGAATGCCGAGCGCCGCCGACCCGATTCCTCCCATTCCAAATGCGAATCCGAAAAATAAACCTGATATCGTTCCTATTTTCCCCGGGATGAGTTCCTGCGCGTACACCAGGATTGCTGAGAACGCCGACGCAAGAATAAAGCCGATGAAGATGCTCATGAGTGTAACGAGTGGCAAAGAAACATACGGAAGCAGAATTGTGAATGGCGCCGCACCAAGTATCGACCACCATATTACATATTTGCGTCCAAATTTGTCGCCCAGTGACCCTCCCGCGAGAGTACCGGCAGCGACAGCAGCAAGGAAAATAAACAAATGCAGTTGCGCCGATTGCACCGATGCGTTAAAACGGTGCATGAGGTAAAAAGTGTAGTAGCTCGACATGCACGCGAGATAAAAATATTTCGAAAAGATGAGCACCAGCAGGATAATCACGGCAACCACCACACGCTTTTTTGATACCGAATGCACTGGTGTGGTGAACATCTTTTTCTTTGTCTTTACATCTGAAAGGTGATCAGAGTACCATTTACCGACCCTGTACAATACAATAATCGCAAGTATCGCAAGCAATGAAAACCACTGCACATGTTTTTGTCCGCGGGGCACAATAATAATTGCGGCGAGAAGAGGACCCAATGCGCTGCCCGCGTTTCCGCCTACCTGGAAAATAGATTGAGCGAGGCCTCGTTTCGCACCGGCGGCGAGATATGCCACTTTTGAGGCTTCAGGATGAAATATAGACGAACCGACACCTATCATTGCGGCTGCCACTAACAGGATCCAATATTCCGGCGCCCATGCCAGCGCGAACAATCCAACAAATGTAACGGCCATGGCTGTTGCAAGAGAAAACGGTTGCGGTTTTTTGTCCGTATATGCACCGACAAAAGGTTGCAGCAGCGATGCGGCGATGTTGAAAGTGAGCGTAATGATTCCTATCTGGGTAAAGTTGAGGTTGTAAGATGTTTTTATCAACGGGTATAGCGACGGTATCAGTGATTGAATAGTATCGTTCAACAAATGCGAAAAACTGATAGCCATCAGTACAGGATATACTGTGACTTGCTTAAATGATGAGACTGCTGGTGATTCGGCCGACATTCTTTTGAAATATAATGGTAGGGTGCAAAATTATTATGGAGACGCGATTTTTGAAGAGGGGATATATTCTTTTTTCAAATATTCATATAATGAGTGCCTGTTGACCACGAGGGCAGCCAGGTAAGCGATCATTCCTGCGAACATCAGGTCGAACACTACGCCGTGGCGGTCGGTCATTTCAAATACGAGTATGGCGGAGGTAAAGGGTGTTCGCGTTATCCCGGTCAGAAAACTTACCATGCCGCAAAGGATGAGAATATTGGCGCTCGTTCCCGTATAGTCGAGCACGTGACTGATATATGCGCCTACCGATGCCCCTGCCGCGAGGGCGGGAGCGAATACGCCGCCTGCACCGCCTGTGTTGAACGATAGCGCCGGGCCGACAATGCGTAAGAACACGGTATCGAGGCCAACTGTTTTGTTAACGGTAAACAGGGCCGTGTTCATGATATCTTTCCCTGATCCGAAAATGCCATCATTAATAAAATACCCGACAGCCGCGATGAACAAGCCGATCGTGATGGCGTAAAGAATATTTTCGGTGCGCCTGAATTTCTTTTTCCATTGGCGTATCCAGACGATGAACTCAACCATTGAGCCTGCGGCTAAACCTGATATCAGCGCAACAAACCCTATAGTGAACAATGTGAGTAAGCCATGGCGCGCTACGTCAGGATAGCCTAAGTATAAATAGGGGCCAAGAATACCCTGTGCGGTGAGACCTGCAAGTATAACCGCGGTGAAAAGCGCTGTTCTGAAATACTTCACATGAATCTTCGCGAGCTCTTCAATAGCGAACACAATACCACCGAGAGGAGTGTTAAACGCTGCTGCGAGCCCACCTGCCGCACCCGTTATTATAAAATTTTGCGGCGACAGTTTCGGCCATGATTTGGGAACGAGCTTATCAATGAAACGAAATATGGAGGCGGACATTTGTATCGTGGGACCCTCCCTTCCGATCGGCGCCCCGCCTAAAACCATGAGCAGGCTCGATACAATTTTCGTTGCCACGATCCGTAGGCTCAGGAGTTTGTCGATAGCCGCAGAATTTTTTTTGCTGCTTAGCTCGAGTGAAGCGATCACCTGCGGAATTCCACTGCCGCGCGCATATGGCGCATAGCGGCGCACGACGAGATAGCCTGCGCAGAAAGCAAGAGGTGTGATGAAAAGTATGGATATGGGACTCCAGCTTTTGAGAGAGCGGAAAATGTTTTCGAAGAGGTTAAAAAGCATTGTGTAGCCAACGGCTACCAGGCCAGCGATTATAGAAGCAATCCAGAAAGGCAATGCCTGCAACAGGTGTTTTTTAAGGATAGTTGTACGGGGTGTGTTGAACAATTGTTTTGCATAGGTCGAAACCCATTTTATCGTGTTTCTGATCATCTTCATGAGTTCCTCGTTCCGTTTTCGCGTCGGCAAAGGTATCTACTACGAGATTAAACAGCAATTAAACAATTTTAATTCCCGTTTTGCCCACATATTCGTGTTATGAAACAACTCGCGACCGTTTTTGTTTTGCTGTGGACGTTACATGGATCCGGGCAAAAAACATTTACATCTTACAAAAAGATCCTGTTCATCGGCAATAGCATTACATACGACGGGACATTTATTTCAGGTATTGAAACATGGTTGCGCTTAAAATACCCGGAGGCCAGGTTTGAAATTATTAATGCGGGCCTGCCGAGTGAAACAGTTTCCGGTTTATCGGAAGCAGGTCATGCCGATAACAGGTTTCCGCGTCCTGATCTTCATGAGCGTCTTGCGCGCGTATTGTCGCTGGTGAAGCCTGATGTGGTTTTGGCGAGCTATGGAATTAACGATGGTATCTATATGCCTTTTGATGAAAATCGCTTTGAACAATACAAACAGGGTATATACTGGCTGCATAAAGAAGTTGTAAAATCGGGAGCTGACATCGTGCATATATCAGCGCCCTGTTACGACGAGCGGAGAGCGGGTAATGCAGGTTATGAAAATACGATGGATAGATATGCCGCGTGGCTTACTGGTTTAAAGGATTCAGGATGGGCGGTGATCGATGTGTACCATCCGATGCAAAAATATTTAATGGCGCATCGCGCGGTGGATGAACAGTTTCATCTCGATGGTTTTGAACTGGCGCGCGATGGTGTCCATCCGAATGCAAACGCGCATTGGTTGATGGCGAGAATTATTTTAACCGCAATGAACGAAAACGGCGCGGATACAATTTCGTCTATTCAATCTTTTGTTTCCGGTTTTAGAAATGGAATGGCGATACTTGATAAAATCGCAGAGAAGCAAACTATCATGAAAGACGCCTGGTTAACTGCCGCAGGGCACAAGCGGCCGGAAATGAAGAAAGGATTGCCGCTGGTCGAAGCGCGGAAAAAGGAAAAAGCTTTGGATAAAGTAATTGATTCGCTTAATCGGACACGATGAGCAACTTATGGCAGGAAGAAAACTTCTGAAAGCGGTTTAACAACAGGCGAGAGGTCTTCGTTCACCTCCATGATATCCGCCATATGTTTCCACCATTTTCTTACAACAGGATGTTCAACACTTTGGAGGTCTGGCACGCTGGTGTCGCGTTGAAGATATCCAAAGAGAATGTTTGTTTCGCTGTCGAGGAAGATGGAGTATTGTGCTACTCCTGATTGTTTGATAAGTTCAGCCATCTCCGGCCAAAGTTCATCGTGCCGTTTTTTGTATTCTTCCTCAAATCCCGGCTTAAGTTTCATTTTAAAAGCAACTCGTTCCATAAGTGAAAGGTTCAACAATTTTTTTATTCTACGAAACGGTAGCTCGCATGCGTATCGTAATCTATGCCATGTTTTTTCTTTAGCCCCTGTATTTTTCGAAGATCTGATTTTGTATGCGGACTCGCCACGCCATCGCCTAATGGTTCAAACGTATGAAGTAATGTTTCTTCGAGAGTGCTGCTAATGCTCATGCCTTTTATCGCCGCAAGATCATTCAACACCGCGGCCAACCTTTTCTCAAGGCGGATGGGAACATCAACTCTTTCAATTTTTAGTTCTGGGGTAGTAGGCAGAATATAGTGACCGAAACCAAGAATATTACCATAGAGGTCCTGCACATAATAATCCCGCATATTGTATTCCTTGTTACTGATTGGTTCTACGATTTGTACTTCATTATCCTGATGAAATTTATATAAGCCGTCTACATCTTCAACCGAAAAAACAGCATACCCTTTTCCGACTCTTTCATTTCCTTTAAGAAGATGAACAGAAATATTTCCCAGGGTCATGCTTCCATAGGTTGGTGGATCGCCCCAAAGCCAGTCGAGCGAGAATCCCAGTTTATCCCTGTAAAAATTTGCAGCTGCCTCTACATCGGCAACAACAAAACCCGGGTTTACCGAATCGCACCCAAACATTGTGGATGAATCTGCCATAAAAACAAATTTTAATCTAAAATAAGGTTTTAGCGATCTTCATAGTTTATGAAAATCTTCTGCACGATACCTGTTTTATTATTATGCCTGGCCACTTATGCACAGGATTGGCTGGTAAACCCGGTACGCCATAAAATAACAATTGAAAAGAGCCACGAAGGAAAAGATATCACTATCTCCAATGGTTTGCTTTCCCGTTCATTCAGACTTCAGCCAAACGTTGTTTGTACAGGTTACAAAAACCTTTTAAACGGCCAGCAATTATTAAGAGCAGTGATGCCCGAAGCAGAGATTACCATCAACAATAAAAAAATTAATGTAGGCGGACTGAATGGCCAGCTGGAGAAAGCTTACTTCCTTCCCGAATGGCTCGACTCGCTTAATAAAGATGAAAACGATTTTCAATTTGATAGTTATGAAATCACCGGCCTCGAACCTTTTGTCAACTGGAAACCGGATGGCTGGTGGGCCACCAACAAAAATCAACCGGAAGGCAAAGTGCTTTCATTCACATTCCATCATACTTCAAATGAATTTCGGGGCGTAGAGGTGAAAGTTAATTATGCCATCTATAATAATATTCCGTTGATCGCGAAATGGCTCACTATCAAAAACCAAACAAAAAATTCAATTAGAATTGATCGTGTAAAAAGCGAAGTGCTGGCGATGGTGGAAGAGGAAAGTGCGGTAGTGGGAAAACCTGGGTTGATGAAAAAACCGCAGGGATTGTACCTGGAAACTAATTATGCATTTAACAATGCGATGCGCTACGACATCAGCGACCAGACAACGCACTACAAAATTGATTCAACATATACCTCGCAGGTTAACTACGATTTTAATACTCCCTGCATTCTTGAAATTTACCCGGAGAAAGCGCCACATATTGACCTTCAACCGGGTGAAACTTTTACTTCGGTGAGAACAAACGAACTGCTGATGGATAGTTACGATCGTGAGCGGCGGGGACTAGCTGTTCGCCGCATGTACCGGGTAGTTGCACCCTGGACGACTGCCAATCCCATATTCATGCATCTCGTCAGTAAAAGCGATGAGGAGGTGAGAAAAGCAGTCGACCAGTGCGCCGCAACAGGATACGAAGCGGTGATATTAAGTTTTGGAAGTCATATTAACATGGAAGACACGTCGGCAGCCAATATCGCACGATGGAAAAAAAATGCCGCGTATGCTCATAGCAAAGGGATAAAGATCGGCGGCTATTCTCTTTTCAGTTCCCGCCGCATTAGCGACGAGGACGATGTAATTAATCCGGCTACAGGTAAACCAGGCGGTGCATTTTTTGGCAACGCCCCATGTTTTGGAAGTAAATGGGGACTTGCTTATCGCGATAAGATTAAATATTTCTTTGCGAATACCGGTTTTGATATCTGGGAAAACGATGGACCGTACCCCGGTGACCTTTGCGCTTCTGTAACTCATCCGGGACACAAAGGTTTGGATGATTCACAATGGAGGCAGATGGAAATTCAGAAAGAGCTTTACCGCTGGCTGAACGAAAGGGGAGTATACATTAATGCCCCCGATTGGTATTTTTTAGACGGAACTCACAAAACAGGTATCGGTTACCGGGAAGTAAACTTTTCGTTACCGAGAGAAAACCAGAAAATACTTAACCGCCAGAATATATATGACGGAACCTGGGAGAAAACACCTTCCATGGGATGGGGTTTTGTGCCGCTAACGCGTTACCAGGGTGGTGGACCAGAAGCGATTCTTGAGCCGCTTTCTCAACATCTGAAAGATTACGAACAGCTGATGATGCAGTACTACGGCGCTGGTGTGCAGGCTTGCTACCGCGGTCCGAGATTATTCGACGCTGATTCCACGAAAGAGGTTGTCATCAGAGTGATAAAGTGGTATAAAAAGTATCGCGATATACTCAACAGCGATATCATCCATTTGAGAAGAGCAGATGGGAGGGATTGGGATGGAATAATGCATGTGAACCCGCAGTTGAAGGAAAAGGCGCTGGTTATGTTGTATAACCCCACGAAAGCGCAGATAGAAAGAACTATCCGCCTGCCTCTTTATTATACCGGTCTGCAGTCCATGGCAAGGATACGTGAAAAAGAAAAAGGCGCTAAAAATTACGTCGTTAACAGAAAAAATGAAGTTGAATTGAAAGTGAAACTTGCCGCGGAGAGCTATTCATGGTGGGTAATTGAGTGACCGTTTTACATTTTTTGAGAATTGTCAAATGAACGTTCAGGGAACTTCATAAGTCGTTTATGATTATGAATTCTACACATGACACTTTTTACAATTCGGTAAAAAAATCACTGTGTGGGATAAGAAAATACACTTATTGGTTCCATAAACGTTTCCACTGATGAAATTTTGACGTTGCAACGGTGTTAGATGTTCCGAAAAGATATTTCGAATCCACATCGTATGAAACAACTTTATTTACTTGCCTGCTCATTGAGTTCATGTTTGTTTTCATTTTCCCAGATCAGTGTTACCGGAACATCTTCTGCAGCACAGGTGCCCAACAATGCGCCCGCGGTAGCAGTTGACAATGCCATCACATTAACCGCCGGCGCAAATATTCCGGGGTTTACAGTTTCGGTGTCATCAAACTTTTCTTCCGGCGATGTGCTCGGGTACACCGGCGCATTACCTTCAGGTGTAACCGCCAGCTATTCTTCAGGAACGGGCATACTTACGTTTTCAGGATCGACGTCAGCAGCTAATTACCAGGTGTTGCTGAGAACAGTAACTTTCAACACAACATCTTCATCTACCGCAACGCGAACAATTACTTTCAGGGCGTCAGACGGAGTAAGTTCATACTACTCTGCCAACGGTCACTTTTATGGATACATACCAGGATCGTTTTCATGGACGCAGGCGAAAGCCGATGCGGCAGCAAAAACGTTGTTCGGCATGCAGGGCTATCTCGTTACAGTAACGAACTCCGCTGAAAACACATTTGTGAATTCACTTAGTGGAAAAGGATGGATCGGCGCCAGTGATGCGTACTCAGAAATAAACGCCGCAACAGGTGTAGCTACATATGTTAACCAGGCTGCTTCAGAAGGAAAATGGTATTGGGTAACAGGGCCCGAGAAAGGAACACAGTTTTCCAATGGGTCGTCTGTGCTCACTTACGCCAACTACGCAGGTGGCGAACCTAACAACGCAGGTTCCCTTGAACATTATCTCGAAAACTCATGGGCAAGTGGTTCATGGAACGACAGCCAGGTCGGGGGTCCCTTAGGATATATTATTGAATACGGGGGAACTGGCGGCGATCCCTCGGTTGATGCGGATCATAGCCGCAGCCTCTCGATGATCGCGACTGAAGTGAAAACAGCCGCGACCACAACGCCTTACCAACTGCACGCCGCTTCTGTGTTTGTTGATAATACCCTTACTATCACGAGCACAGGAAATATTACGAACGCTACGGTTACCATTTCTGGTGGCTTTAAGTCGGGAGATGTGTTGTCGTACACAGGTTCATTACCATCTGGTGTTGCTGTTTCCGGGTCCGGTTATAACTCTTCTACAGGTGTATTGAGTTTTACAGGAACAACGTCGCCCAACAACTGGCAAATGCTTTTAAGGACGGTGAAGTTCAATTCAACATCCAGTACACTTGGCAACAGAACCGTAACCTTTTCATTGGGAAACCTCGTTGCGAACAGCAATGGACATTTCTATGAATCCATAACTGCGGGAGCAAACTGGAGCACTGCAAAAGCGAACGCCGCTTCACGAACATATATGGGTCTTACGGGCTACCTCGCTACTATCACATCTGCTTCGGAAAATGAATTTATCAAACAGAAAATAGGAACCGATGCATGGATCGGTAACAGTGATGCATATACGGAAATAAATGCCGCGACGGGTGTCACTACTTATGCGAATCAAACGGCTTCCGAAGGAAAATGGTATTGGGTAACCGGACCCGAAAAAGGCACGCAGATCACTATTGCAAATGCGAGCGGCTCGGGCACAGGTACACCGTTCGGAACAGCTTATAATAACTGGAATGGCGGCGAGCCCAATAACTCCAGCAATGAGCACTATGGTGAAATTTACGCATCGGGAGTAAATCCTGGTAAATGGAACGACCTCAACGGTAGCCAAAGTCTTGCGTACGTTGTTGAATATGGTGGATTGTCAACCGATCCGGCGCTGACCCTTACAGCAAATAAAACAATAGCGAACAACAGTTTCCTGCCCGTAACTGGTCTTGAATTGAATGTTCAGTCTTCAGGAAAAAATGTCCTTATAAAATGGAGCACAATAACTGAAATTAATTGCGAACGGTTCGATGTACTTCACAGTACCGATGGGATTGTATTCAATAAAATAGGATCGACAGTGGGTGCAGGAACCACTGATATTAAGCAATATTACCAGTTCGTTCACGATGCGCCTGTTAATGGAAATAATTATTACAGGTTGCAGCAGTTCGATATCGACGGAAGGTTTAAGTACAGTCCGGTTCGCGAGGTTACAATTGGCAATCCGGTTAATATAATCATCGGTCCTAATCCTGCACATTCCGCGATCACCGTCAATGGCGCGGGCAACAGCGACATGCAGGTGTTCAGTTTGAATGGTACACTGATGTATTCTTCAAGAGTTACTTCCGATAATTTCAAAGTGAATGTTGAGCATTTTCAGAAGGGAACGTATGTGATCAGGATCAGGCGTGAAAATGCAATTTCGTCGCTGAAGTTTGTAAAGGAATAAAGAAATAAAAGAAATAAAGAAATAATCGCCCTATTTGAGTTTAATCTTCCACAGCATTTCAGGGATTATTTTCAACAAAAATTCAGTGGTGTAAACATTGCTCCATTCCCGGCTTTATATCATTGTAATACGCATATTTTATTGCAGGAATATATGAGGCCGAAAGGGCATGGTTTGTGAACAGGAGAAGTTACTTATCTCTTCACTTAAATGACAACACATGAAAAACGTTTTGTTCGTATTTGCTTTTACAATTTTCGGATGGCTTGCTGTGAATGCGCAGAATGTGCAGGAACCTTCGAAGATAAAAGATAAAGATGTGCCTGAAGTTGTACGGAATGCTTTCGATAATCAATTCGACAACACAGCAATGGCTCAATGGAAAATGAAAGAAGGTAACTACAAAGTTTCTTTCAGGCAGGGTCTTAAAAAACATATGGCTGAGTTCAGTTCCTCTGGCGAACTTATTTCTAAAGGCGAAAAGGTAGAAAAGAACGATCTGCCAACGCCTGTTGGCGACGCGGTAAAAGCCAATTACTCCAACAGTAATATTGATGAGGTATACAGGATAGAAAAAAATGGAGAAACTCAATACCTGGTGAAACTGGAAGGTAATCCTAAAAAGAAGGTTGTTTACGACGTGCAGGGAAAAGTGTTGACTGAAAAAATGGAAGAATAAAAAATGGAAGAATAATACAAAGGGCAGGAACACGCACTTTCGGATAAAGAGGGAATGTAATGTTAGAATGATTAGCAATACATTCCCTACTTTTTTGCCCTACATTTGCGGGAATAAAAAAATCATTCTATGAACAGAGGAAAATGGTTGGGTTTTGCGATAGCAATTCTCTTTCTTTCAGTTATCGGATGCACCAACAAAGATGACGCCGCCGACACCCGCACAAACGTTACAGATTCGGCATTTGCGATACTCGCTTCATCAATAAATATCGCGGAGATCGCCGCAAGCCAGATTGTGGCAGACAGCTCTTCAGACAGCACGATGATTGAATTCGCTGAAATGATGCTTGCAGAGCATAGTGCAGCACAGCAGGAGCTGCAGACGGTGGCCTCACAGTTCGGTTTGGCTGTTACCAACGCTGTTGACGCGGAGCACCAGATGTTTATAGATTCACTTCTTGACTTGAAATCTCCGGCTATAGATTCATTATATATCTTCCGGCAAGTGGCCGATCATGAGAAAGCAATACATATTTTTAAAAATCATGAGGCGCATGGAAGGCAAAGGCAACTACGGTTCTATACGCAGGAACTTCTGCCTGTGCTGACTACACATTTACAGCAGGCTCAGTCGCTGGCCTCGCAATACTGATGCAAACCAGATAATATATAATATTTTCTCTGAATATCGGGTGCGTAATTACAACGCAACCCGATACTTTTTTTCCCCGTAATAATATTTGTTTTTCCGTAACATTTTTTGGTGCAGGCGAGCAACTGCCAAACGTTTATTTTTTGTCCATACGCGAAAATTTGTCAAAAAACGGTAACCTACCCGAACCCTATAACCCTGTGAAAATCATTTCGTTCAGCGAGGAGAAAAAATAAATGCTTTGAGTATCAGGCAGATGTCCTAAATTCCTGTTACCAAAACGAACGAAATATGATGAAACTTCAGCATTTTCTGTTGGTGCCGTGTTTGCTTTTTGCAACCCTTCTGACGGCCCAAACCAGGGTTATTACAGGTAAGGTAAGATCCTCTCAGGATCAGACTCCGATCGCCGGAGTTACCGTTGCCGTGAAAGGGACGCAAACAGCGACATCAACCGGTACCGACGGTACCTTTTCTCTCTCAGTTCCATCGGGTCGTGTTACCCTCGAACTTACTTCTGTAGCTTTCGCCTCAAGAGAAGTGGCGGTAGGCGAGGAAGAGAACAATCTTACCTTTGATCTTACCCCAACAACTACTCAGTTAAATGAGGTGGTTGTAACCGCCCTGGGTGTAAGCAAAAACAAAAGAAATCTTGCTTATTCCACCCAGACAGTGGAAACAAAGGACATGACAAAAGCCCGCGAAACGAATGTCGGAAACTCGCTTTCCGGTAAAATTGCGGGTGTTGACATTGTGCGTTCATCGCAGGGTGTCGGCTCAAATGTTCGTGTGGTGCTTAGGGGTGATAAAACATTTACAGGAAACAGTGAAGCGTTCGTGGTAATCGACGGTATTCCCGGCGACCTCGGCAGTGTTAACCCCGACGACATCGCATCTATCAACGTGCTGAAAGGTTCTTCGGCGGCAGCGTTGTATGGTAGCCAGGCTGCCAACGGTGCGATAATGATTACTACTAAAAAAGGTGTTGCAGGTAAAACTTCAGTATCTGTAAACAGTAGTCTTCAACTCGACAAAGCGGTTAACCTGCACAACTTCCAGAACGTGTACGCGCAGGGTTCCAACGGCAACTATCTTAAAGATGCCGAAGCTGCATGGGGACCAAAAATGGAAGGACAGATCGTAAAAACATGGAGCATCGACCCGGCAGATTCAGCCAGCACTTACGCGCTGACTCCACACCCGGATAACTACGACAACTACTTCAGCCTCGGTAAAACATTCACAAATGGTGTTGCGCTCAGTGGCGGTGGCGACAATGTTCAAACCTACTTCTCCTACACCAATATTTATGGTAACGGTATAGTAGATAATAACAAATTCAACCGTCACAATTTCAACATCAGGGTGGGTGGCAATTTTACTGAAAAGCTTACGTTCGATGCCAAGCTCACTTACTTCTATCAGAAAGCCAACAACTACGTGAGGTCGGATGAAGACTTCTCGAATGTTAACAGGCAGATCGTTCGTTTACCATCTAACATAGATATTGACTACGCAAGGGAACGTTACCAGTTCGTGAATGCCAATGGTGAATTAAAACAAAACTACTGGCACCCGAATTCAAACGGAGGTGAAAATCCTTTCTGGGTAAAATATAACGTTACGAACTTCTTCGAATCGAATGCTATTAAAGGATTAGCATCGTTGAGTTACAAAATTCTTCCTTCACTCAACATCATGTTCCGCCAGGGTTTGAACAGAACCGTAACCGACCAGGATGAAAAACGCTATTTCGATACATATGTAATTGCTAATACCGGTTATTATAATATCGGTAACAGCACTGCCACAACAAGCAACAGCGAATTGATGGCGATGTATAATAATACATTCGGTGATTTCAACTTCAGCGCAATCGTTGGGGGACTGATCACTAAAAGCAGTTTCAGACAACTTACTTCTACAGCAAGTGAAATGGTGAACGAAAACATCTTCACACTCAACAACGCTGCACAGGGTAAACTGTCATCAGACGAAAACATAAACGCTACAGAAAAACACTCCGCATATGGAAGTGTTGACCTTAGCTATAAGAGCTATCTCGTAATGTCTGCAGCTATCAGGAACGACTGGACATCTACTCTTCCTCCCGACAACTGGTCATATCCTTACGGTTCAGTGGGATTGACAGCAGTAATCTCGGATATGGTGACACTGCCGAAAGCTATTTCTTTCCTCAAACTCAGGGGATCAATAGCCAGAACCGGTACAGACACCGATGCGTTCCAGACTTTCGAATATTACAATGTTAACCCGGGTGGAAGTATCTCAAAAAGTACGGTGCTTCCGCTGGGAGACAGCCTGAAACCGGAAATCACCACTTCAAGGGAACTCGGTTTAGACATCAATTTGCTGCAGAACAGGATCGGTCTTGAGTTTACTTATTATAAAACAAACTCCAAGGATCAGCTCGTAAGTGTGGCCACACCTCCTGCTTCTGGTTATTCCAGCAAGTTCATCAACGCTGGTGACATCCAGAACAAGGGTATTGAATTTACACTTAACGTAACGCCGGTTAAAACAGCAGACTTTACATGGACAGCCTATGTGAACTATGCAAAGAACGACAACAAGGTTCTTTCCATCGCACAGGCTTCTCCGGAGCTGATTCTAAGAAGCGACTTCATCAACCTGACGAAGATTGTTGAAGGCAAACCTCTCGGAGAAATGTACAGCCGTGGTTTATTGCGAGATTCTGCAACAGGTACTCCGATTATACAGGATGACGGAAGGCCAGGTGTTACTGCAGCAAGAAGTGTATACCTCGGTAACAGCCGCGCAAAATGGAACGGTGGATTCGGAAGCAGGTTCACTTACAAAAACTTTGCACTCAGTTTTCTCGTAACTGCACGTATGGGTGGAAGGATTACATCGTTCACAGATGCCAACCTCGAAGGTGACGGTCTTTCTGAAAGAACGCTTGAGGGTAGAGACGGAATGGTACTTCCTGGTATGAAAGCCGACAAAACTCCGAACACAACATCAGTTACAGCTGAGCAATACTGGAACATCCTCGGTGGTAGAAACACTCCTGTGGGCGAATTGTTCACTTACAGCTCATCAAATATCCGTATGAGGGAAGTAGTACTTACCTATACCATCCCGCAAAGCACACTTAGCAGAACTCCTATCAAGGGTGCAACGGTATCTCTCACAGGTCGTAACCTGTTCTTCTTCCGTAACGACGCGAAGAACTTCGATCCTGAAATGGTAGTAAGCACAGCTTCTGGTTCGATTGGTACTGAATCGTTCTGTTTACCGTACAGCCGTTCATTCGGTCTTAATCTTAACCTGAACTTCTAATAATAGAAATGAAATAATGATGATTATGAAAAATAATATAACAGGGTTTAATCTTCTCGCTGTGATGTGCCTTGTGGTGACATTTTCATCCTGCACAAAAAACTTTGAAGAATTAAATACCGATAAAACCCGGATCGTGACATTAAAGGGTAAACAGCTGGATAAGTTGTTTACTACTGCGGAGTATGCCGGTATCACCAACACCGACCAGTGGGCCGGTGGATACCAGCTCCTTCAGTCACTCTATACCGACGAGCAGGCTCAGTTCTTCGCGTGTACACAGCCTCGCTTCCCGAGCGACCGTAACACGATGGTGGGTAACTGGATCAACGGCGGATGGGGTGCATTCCTGCAGGGCGCGAACACGCTGGCATCTATCATAAAAAACACCGGTCCTGAGTCAGAGGTTCCGGACCCGGTAAGGCACGCCGTGGCGCAAATCTGGAAGGTTTATATATACATGCCGATGACCGATATGTTCGGTCCGATACCATACTCACAGGTGGGTAATGGTGAAGACCAGGTGTTGTACGACAGCCAGGAATCGATCTACCAGGATTTCATGGTGTCCCTTGCAGATGCTACAGCAGTTTTAAACCAGAACATTTCGCAGGGAACCACCTTTGCGGATGGTGACGTAATATTTGACGGAAACCTTAATAAGTGGCTGAAATTCGGAAATAGTCTCCGCCTGAGGGTGGCAATGCGTGTTTCAAGAGTTGACGCTGGAAAGGCGCAATCTGAGGCAGAGGCTGCTGCAAATGACCAGGGTGGATTGATAACAGAAAACGCTGATAACGCATTCATGAGGCCTTCTCCTCCAAACTATCTTAACCCTCTCGGTGTTATCTCCGAGTGGGGTGAGTTCAGGATGAGTGCCTCTATGGAGAGTATCATGAAAGGTTACAGCGACCCGCGTATTCCTAAATACTGGGAGCCTACCAAGAATAACGGTGGCTACAAGGGTATCCGCAACGGTTTAACCATTGAGCAGATGTCTGAAGTTCCAAACAGCAACGAAAACAACAGTAACGTTCCTTCAAGGTTCCAGAATGCAGCAAACACTACAGAACCTCATGGTTTGATGGTAGCAGCCGAAACATGGTTCAACCTGGCAGAGGCAAAATTGAACGGCTGGAATGTTAGCTCGCTTTCTCCAAAAGAACTGTACGAAGGCGGTATTGCTGCTTCTATGGCACAGTGGGGTGTATCCGGTGGCGACGTTACCACTTACATCGCCAGCAATGCTTTACCAATCGCTTTAAGCGATATTTATAATACACCAGCGGCTTCTAATATTCCTGTAGCATGGGGCGCAACCGAAGCGGTGCAAAGGGAACAGATCGGAACCCAGAAATGGCTCGCTTTATATCCGTCAATGAGCCCTGAGGCCTGGTCAGAATTCAGACGTACGGGTTATCCGAAGTTGTTACCAAGGTTGAACAACGATAACCCTGAACTGTCAACTTCTGCAGATGCAATGAAGAGGCTGATATTCCCGCCTGATGAATCTATCATCAACCCTGCGGGATATCAATCCGGCGTCGGCTTCCTCGGCGGCGACAGGAATAACATTCCGATGTGGTGGGATGTAGATTAACGAGTTTGTTATTTATTGAATAAATTGAAGGCCACTTCGTAATTGGAGTGGCCTTTTCTCTAAATTATGCTACGGAAAATATCTGCCTACATATCAATCGTCGTTATCTGCGCGTGCGGCGACTCGTCTGATAAAATGTTTACGAAAATTTCATCCTCTTCGTCGAACATCAATTTTAAAAATTTACTGATAGAAGATGAGCAGTTCAATGTGCTCAGCTATCCTTACTTCTACAATGGAGGCGGCGTGGCCGTTGGCGATGTAAACAACGATGGACTGCCTGATGTGTTCTTTACAGGCAACATGGTCAAGAACCGGCTTTATCTTAACAGGGGCAACTTCGAGTTTGAAGATATCACCGTGCAAAGTACGGTTGCGGATAAGCAGGGATGGTGTACCGGCGCAACGATGGCCGATGTAAACGCTGACGGATGGCTCGACATCTATGTTTGCCGAAGCGCCGATGGCGATGCCACAAGAAGAAAAAATCTTTTATTCATCAATAATAAAGACAACACATTTTCGGAACAGGCGGAACAATACGGCATAGCCGATAACGGTTACAGCACGCATGCCGCTTTCTTCGACTATGACAAAGACAACGACCTGGATCTTGTGGTGATCAATCACAGTCAGAAACAGTACATGCAGGGTCAGCAGGAAAAACCAGGAATAAGACAGCAGAAGGTTCCTGAGTACAGCACACATCTTTACCGCAACGACAACGGCAAATATTCAAATGTTACCGATGCGGCCGGCATTACATCGAATGTGCTCACTTTTGGATTGGGTGTGGCCATAAGCGATCTCAACAACGATACCTGGCCCGATATATATATCAGCAACGATTTTAATGAAGCGGATTATTGTTTCATCAACCAGCGTGATGGGACTTTCAAAGAGATGGCGAGTGAAATATTTTCATACACCAGCCTGTTCAGCATGGGTAACAATGCGTCGGATATTAATAATGATGGGTTAACGGATATTGTTACGCTCGACATGCTGCCTGAAGGAAATTATTTGCAGAAGATGCACAACGGATCGGAGAACTTCGACAAGTTCCAGTTTCTATTCAGTAAAGGGTTTTCGAAACAGTATAGTCGCAATATGCTGCAGGTGAACCGCGGCGATGGCACTTTCGACGAGGTCGGACAATTTTCAGGAATCAGTAATACGGATTGGAGCTGGGCGCCGCTTGTTGCAGATTTCGACAATGATGGCAATAAGGATATTTTCATTAGCAATGGATATGTGAAGGATTACACCGACATGGACTACCTGAAATACAATGTAGACATCATTATGGAGCGTGATCCCGCAAAGCAGGAAGAGATGATGAAGGACAGGATGAACAAGCTCCCTGAAATAAAAATTCCAAACTACGTATACAGGAACGAAGGCCACCTCCAGTTTTCAAATAAAACAGCAGAGTGGGGTCTCGATGAAGCTGTAATAGCCGCTGGTGCAGCATATGCTGACCTCGACAACGACGGTGACCTTGATATTGTTACCAACAATTGCAATGACATCGCAAGTGTGTACCGGAATAATACGATTGAAAAGAACCCACAATCAAAATTCCTGAGAATAAAATTGAAGGGAAGCGGGCAGAACCTGTTTGGTATCGGCGCTAAAGTGCAGGTGAATTCGGATAGTACTTGGCAGACAGAGGAATTGATGCCGTCGAGAGGGTTTCAGTCGAGCGTGGATTATGTGTTGAACTTTGGTTTCCCTAAAAATGATTCTTTAAAAACCGTAAATGTTTACTGGGCGAACGGATATTTTTCAAATGTGGTGGTTGACACCGCCATGAACAGGACGGTGGTTATTGATATTAAAGATGCAAAACCTGGCGCGGGGCCCGATTCGCTTCCTGGCCATCGGCGCGATGGTACTTATTATTCATTCACAGATTCTCTTCCATTTAAACACACGGAAAATACCTACAACGATTTTACACAACAGGTACTGCTTCCGCAATGGTTCAGCAGGCAGGGTCCCGCGATGGCAAAGGGTGATATTAATGGAGATAAGATTGAAGATGTGTTTATAGGCGGAGCAAAAGGACAGGCGGGTGTATTTTTTCTGCAGGATAAAAATGGAAAATTTAAAAGATACGACGACGCAGCGTTGGACGTGGATGCTGCGTTTGAAGATATTACCGCGGCGCTATTCGACGCTGATGGCGATGGTGATAACGATTTGTTGGTAGGCAGCGGTGGATATGAATTGCAGCCGAATGATCCGTTGCTGCAAAACAGGTTGTACATCAACAACGGCGGCCGGTTCACGCGTTCAAAAGATTTACCCGCCGATGCGATCAACGATAACGCGATCGCCGTTGCTGATTTCAATGGCGATGGTGCGTTAGATATCTTTAATGGCGGCTTCTGCGTTCCGGGAAAATATCCCGAAGCCAGCGGATCGCAATTGTTATTGAATGACGGAAAAGGAAATTTCACGAAAAACGAAAACTGGACCAAAAATTTCAATGCAGAAAACTTGTTGACATCATCTGCAGCAGCAGACATCAATAAGGATGGGAAACAGGATTTAATTATTGCCGGCCACTGGATGGGAATCGAGATATGGCTGAATCGCAACGATCACTTCGAACGCGACACTTCATCAGCCGAAGCGAATCGTCGTGGATTATATAATACACTTACGGTGACAGATGTAGATAATGATGGAGACGTAGATATCTTTGCCGGCAACCAGGGCCTGAACACTCAGTTTAAAACCACTGAACAGGAACCGATGGAAATGTATTATGGCGATTTTGATGGAAACGGCACAGTGGAGCCGATCATTTCATACTACATCGATCATAAGTCGTGGCCGATATACAGTCGTGATGACCTGATCCAGCAAATTCCCGCTTATAACAAAAAATTCCTGTATTACAGCGACTATGCAAAGGCTGATATGGATATGATTTTGGGAGATAAAAAATCGTCTGCCAAACATTACTCAGCATCGCAGATGGAAAGTGTATTCCTCGAAAATAATAACGGGCGTTTTATTGTTCATGAACTACCAAAGGAAGCGCAGTGGTACCCGATCTATAATATTTCGGTGATAAAAGATGGCGCAGACGGAATAATGCAAATTATCACTACAGGTAATCAATCGTTATCGAGAATAAAATTTGGCGCATATGGCGCAGGACAGGGAGATGTGTTTGAATTGAAACAAGAGAACGTGCAGTTCAATAGAATATCACCTGAAATGTCGGGATTAAAAATAAAAGGAGATGTAAGAAACGCGGTTGTAACCAATAACTCAATAATCTTTGGCATAAACAACGAGAAACCTGTAATCTATCGTACCCCGATCTTTTCCAATAAATAGTACCCTAACCTGTTCCATTGAATGACGAAGGATCCGCTCTAAAAAGGTGAACAACTTACATTACGGATGAAACTCTCATTTCGCGTCCTGCCCCTGGCTGCATGGTCGCTGTGCGCATGCACAGGTGACACGGAGAAAATGTTTTCTGATCTTCATCACGGAGACACAGGAATCGACTTCCGCAACCTTATCGTGGAAGATGAATCCTTAAACGTCGCGCACTATATCTACTTCTATAACGGCGCTGGAGTTGCCATTGGGGATATCAACAACGATGGACTCGCGGATGTATTTTTTACCGGCAACATGGTAAAGAACAGGCTCTACCTCAACAAGGGCGATCTCGAATTTGAGAATATCACTAACAACAGCGGTGTTGCAGAAAAACAGGGTTGGTGCACAGGCACTACGATGGTTGACATCAACCATGATGGTTTTCTCGACATTTATGTGTGCCGCAGCGCCGATGACAATGCCGAGAAAAGGAAAAACCTGCTCTTTGTAAACAATGGTGATTTAACTTTTAGCGAACAGGCTGAAAAGTACGGCCTCGCCGACAATGGCTATTCCACGCAGGCCACTTTTTTCGATTACGATAAAGATGGTGATCTTGATTGCTTCGTTTTGAATCATTCCGTTTCGATGTATTCGACGGGTGTTACCGAAAATCCGGACATACGCAATAAAAAACTTCCAGAGTACGCGAGCCGGCTGTATCGCAACGATGCGGGATATTTCAGGGATGTGAGTGATGCAGCGGGTATCATTTCAAATGTGCTCAGTTTTGGACTTGGAGTGGCCACTTCCGATTTCAACAATGATGGATGGACGGATATATACGTGTCGAACGATTTCAAGGAGTCAGACTATTTATTCATGAATAATGGGAATGGCACGTTCACTGAAAATTTTGCGGCATGTATGGATATAACGTCTCTGAATTCGATGGGAAGCGACGCCGCTGATTACAATAATGATGGCTTCACCGACCTGGTAACGCTCGATATGTTGTCGGAGGACAACTATCTCCAGAAAACCCACGCCGGCTCAAATAATTTTGATAAAACAAACTTTCTCATCTCAAAAGGATTTCAGCCGCAGTACATGCGGAACATGCTGCAGAAAAACAACGGGGACGGCACATTTTCAGAGATCGGCCAGATAGCGGGAATATCGAACACCGACTGGAGCTGGTCGGCCCTGCTTTGCGATTTCGATGGAGATACCAAAAAGGATCTTTATATCAGCAACGGCTTTGTAAAGGATTTTTCTGACCTGGATTTTGTGGCTTATTCTACAGATAAACTCATGAAACGGCAGCAGGGCGAAGAAGGAATTTCATTCGAGGAAACGATTGAAAAAATGCCCACTATCAAGTTGTCGAACTATATGTTCAGAAATGATAGCGCCGGATTGTTTTCGAATGTTACAAAACAATGGGGGTTGGATAAACTCGTAATCGCCTCCGGCGCCGCATATGGCGACCTTGACAACGACGGTGATGTGGACCTGGTAATAAATAACTCCAATGACTATGCGTCTGTTTTTAGAAATAACAGCCGCGAAAATTTGAAAAATAATTTCATCAGCATAAAACTTCAGGGCACAGATGAAAACAGGAATGGAGTCGGGGCGAAAGTGAAACTGTTTTGTGGCGGCCAGTTATTAATGCAGGAGCAGTTTCCTGCTCGCGGCTACCAGTCGTCGGTAGATGTGGTGATTAATTTTGGTTTGGGGAAAATCGGGGTGATTGATTCGCTTCATATCACCTGGCCCGATAACCGTATGCAGGTTTTGAAAAATGTACCGGTTAATCAAACGCTAACTCTCAAAGCCGCAGATGCAAATGTCATGACGACTCCTGCTGTGCAAAAAGCCAGGACGCTGTTTGAAAGGATCGCTCAAACAGAGATGAGCCATTCAGAAAACCAGTTCAACGATTTTACTGTACAACCACTTTTGCTGAATTTCCTGTCGCGCCAGGGACCGTGCATGGCGAAGGCCGATATTAACAGGGATGGACGGGAAGATGTTTTTATTGGTGGAGCGAAAGGAAAACCTGCGCAGTTGTTCCTTCAAAATGTTAATGGTTCATTCAACAGGCTGCGGCAGCCTTCAATTGAAAATGATTCGTTGAGCGAACATACCTCCAGCGTATTTTTTGATGCGGATAATGATGGTGACGTTGATCTTTTCATTGGATCCGGTGGTTTTGAATTTTCGGCGGATGATGCGCAATTACAGAGCCGGCTATATCTGAATGATGGAAAAGGAAACTTCACAAAGTCTGTCAACACCCTGCCGGAAATGCGCATCAGTACGGGTTGCGCAAAAGCTGCTGATATGGATAACGACGGCGATATTGATTTATTTATTGGTGGCAGGGTTGTTCCTGGCAGGTATCCCCTAACGCCATCGAGCATGATACTGGCGAACGATGGTCGTGGTTATTTTACAGATGTCACCGACCAGGTGGCACCGGCCATCAGGAAAATAGGGATGGTAACTGATGCCGTGTGGCTCGATGTTGATAAAAATGGAAGTAACGATTTAATTGTTGTTGGCGAATGGATGCCGATAACGGTGTTTCTGAACAAATCCGGCAAATTCGAAGACGCTTCGAAACAATATATTCCATTTGCATCTTCAGGGTGGTGGAATAAAATTCTTGCTGATGATTTTGACGGCGATGGTGATGTGGACCTTATCATTGGTAATGCAGGCACGAACCTGCAGTTTCGCGCGAGTGTGAACGAGCCGTTAAGCCTTTATTTCAAAGACTTTGACGGCAATGGATCGATTGATCCGATATTTTGTTATTATATCCAGGGTGTTTCTTATCCGGCGGCTTCGCGGGATGACCTTCTTGAACAACTTCCCGGCCTTAAGAAAAAGTTTAATGCGTATTCCGTTTATGCAAAAGCTACCATCAAAGATGTGTTTTCTACTGAACAGTTGAAAGATGCCGGCGTGCTTAAAGCGGAGATGCTCAGCACCGTTTACCTGCAAAACGATGGAGGCAGTTTCAGTATTAAAAATCTGCCAGTAGAGGCTCAATATTCCCCCGTACATGTTATGCAAACGATTGATGTAAACGGAGATGGAAAAAAAGATGTAATTATTGCAGGAAATAATGCATGGACAAGAGTGAGATTCGGAAGACACCGTTCAAATCATGGTATAGTGCTGCTTGGTGACGGCAAAGGAAATTTTACTTACTTACCGCAATATGAAAGCGGTCTCGATATACGCGGCGATGTTCGCGGTCTTGAAATTGTTAATGCAGGAAACAGGCAGAAAGTTCTGTTTGGATTGAATGATTCCCAGGTAAAGATGTATGATGTAAACAATTGAATACAAATAAAGCAAGCTATGAAGGGTATTTTTTTCACCATGGCACTGTTGTGCATGGGTGTCACAAGTTTTCAACAACAGCCAGCGAAAATCAGGGAATATAAAAAGGTATTCAAAACATATCCTTTTTCAGATCCCGACCCTATACCCGAAATAGGAAAAGTTTATCCCTATTATCGCTTCGACGGATACACCGATAAACCCATAAATAAAGAATGGAAAGTTGTAGAACTGGAAAACGATTACATCAGGGTGATGATCCTTCCTGAAGTAGGAGGAAAAATCTGG
>JAEUVS010000120.1 GCA_016786745.1 Chitinophagaceae bacterium
TCTACGATTCGCGTTCAGCAACAGAAGGAGTAAATGACGTGATTAAAACTCCGCAATTCGACAGCATGGACCTGGTAATCGGGCATGTAAACGCACGCGAAGCGCGGACACTTGCGAACGCGGCAGCCAGGAAAAGTATTCCGTTTATCAATGCTACCTACCCGAATGATGCCGGCGTTACAAACAATCCTAATTACATCATGCTCAATCCTACGTTGCTTACACATTGCAACGGCATGTATCGCTTCATACAAAAAAAATATCCGCTTGCATCCGTTGTAGTGTTCAGGAAGAGAGGTGTGCAGGAAGACAGGCTGCAGCAATATTTTGAAGATATTTCAAAGAACACCGCGTCGGTTCCTTTAAAAATTAAATACGTAACACTCGAAAATTTATTCACTCCCGAAAATTTGAAAGAACATCTTACCGAAGATGGCGTTACTGCGTGTATTGCAGGGAGTCTCGATGTGGCGTTTGGCCAGCTGCTTACTTCACAACTGTCGTCGCTTTATGAAACACATCCGACAGTATTGTTTGGCATGCCCACCTGGTGGAACGTTACAGACTTTACGAAACCAGAGTTTAAACACGTGGAGGTAATTTATTCCACTCCTTTCAACTTTTCAGACAGCAACGCGATTGTGTCGCGGATTGCGGCGGATTACAAAACCAGGTTTTATTCGCGACCCACTGATATGTTTTACCTGGGCTTTGAAACACTTTATCATTTCGCCCATATTCTTCATTTGAATGGCAAGAATCTCGGGTCGAGCCTGTCGGATAAGCGGTTCAGGATTATTACCGATTTCGACATTCAGCCTGTTATCAATCCGAAAACTACTACCCTGGATTATTTTGAAAATAAGAAGCTCTACTTCGTGAAGAAGGTGAATGGAATCGAAATTGCAGTGTATTGACGTGAGGCGTGAGGCGTTAGGGCGTCAATTGGCTTTATTTCACGATTCACGATTGACGATTCACGATTCGACAACTATGCTCATCGATTTTACCGATAAAGGCCTTTACTGCTCCGCAGGAAACTTTTACCTCGATCCGTGGAAACCGGTCGAAAAAGCCGTTATCACTCACGGCCACAGCGACCACGCCAGGTGGGGCAGCCAGCAGTATCTTTGTCACCACTACACTCTCCCGATATTAAAACTCCGGTTAGGAGAAAATAATTACCAAACAATTGGATGGAACGAAGCCATCGATATCAACGGGGTAAAACTTTCACTGCATCCCGCGGGTCACATCATTGGTTCTTCGCAGGTGCGTGTTGAACATAAAGGCGAAGTTTGGGTAATCAGCGGCGATTACAAAACAGAGAATGATGGCATAAGCGGTGTATTCGAACCTGTGAAGTGCCATACTTTCGTTACAGAATCTACTTTTGGCTTACCCATTTATAAATGGAAACAGCAGTCTGAAATTTTCAGCAATATCAGGAACTGGATACTCGATAACCAGTCCAACGGTAAAGCGTCAGTGCTTATAGCCTACTCGCTTGGCAAAGCACAACGTGTGTTGCGGGCCGTAAAAGAAGTTACTGGTAACATCTTCGCTCACGGCGCCGTGTACAACATGCATCAAACACTGACAAACGCGGGGATCCTGGCTGAAGGCATGCTGCCTGAAATAAAACGGGTGGTGCCCGAAATGCCGAAAGAAACTTTCCGCAACGCGGTAATCATTGCGCCGCCGTCAGCAGAATCATCGCCGTGGATCAAAAAATTTACTCCTTACAGTTTAGGCATATGCAGCGGATGGATGCGTGTGCGCGGAAACCAGCGCCGTAAGAATGCTGACGAGGGTTTTGTATTAAGTGATCACTGCGATTGGCCCGGATTACTGACTGCTGTAGAGGCAACAGGAGCGCAACGTGTTTTTGTAACACACGGCTTTCAATCTGTTTTCTCCAGGTATCTTAACGAAGCAGGCATCGAAGCGGCGGAAATTAAAACTGAATACGGCACAGAGGAAGAAGAAGCAGTGCAGGAACTTACGAACAATACAGCGGAACAGGTGGCGACAGATGAATGATGTTACTCAACATACGAATACTACACCGGGAGGCATGCAGCTCTTTGCATCGCTTGTGTACGACCTTGGCACACATACCAAAACAAATGAAAAGCTCGAGGCTCTTATAAAATATTTTTCTGCAGCCGACGACAAAGACAAAGTGTGGATGATCGCGCTATTCAGTGGCAGAAGGCCACGGAGAACAATCAGTCCTTCGAAAATTGCCACCTGGTGCGCCGAACTCGTAGGACTTCCTTTATGGTTATTTGAAGAATCGTATCACACAGTTGGTGACCTGTCGGAGACAATTGCACTATTGATCCCGGAAGAGAAAACAAACGAAAATAATTCTCCGTCGAGGTCGCTTTCATGGTATGTTGAAAAATTCCTGGAACTTGAAAAATCAGACGAACAGCAAAAGAAAAAATTCATATTGGATTCCTGGGCCGAATTATCGGCGAGGGAAATATTTGTGTTCAACAAACTTTTATCGAGCACCTTCCGGGTGGGTGTGTCGCAGAATATGATGGTTAACGCGCTTTCAAAACTTATTAAGCTCGAATCGAGCGTGATCGCTCATCGTATCAGCGGAAACTGGGATCCGTCTACCACGTCGTTCAGTGAACTTCTCAGCGAAGAATCGTCGGTAGCCGATCATTCTAAACCTTACCCGTTTTACCTGGCATATGCCATTGAAGATGACCCGGAAACCTTGGGCGATACCAATGAATGGCAGGCCGAATGGAAATGGGACGGAATACGCGGGCAAATAATAAAGCGCAACGGAACTTTATTTGTATGGAGCCGTGGTGAAGACCTGATCACCGAAAAGTTTCCGGAATATCACCTGCTGGCAGAAAAGCTGCCCGACAAAATAGTAATCGACGGTGAAATTCTACCTGTAAAAAATGGACAGGTGCTAAATTTCAACGTGCTGCAAACACGCATCGGCCGCAAAAACGTAACCAAGAAGCAGCTCGAAGAAGCTCCTGCGGGTATTTTCGCCTATGATCTCCTCGAAGTGGATGGACAGGATATTCGTGAATTGCCTTTACATGAGCGCCGGCAGCGCCTCGCCGCGATTGTATCCGACGTAAATGTTCCGCAGCTGATGTTGTCGCCCGTAATCGATTTCCATTCGTGGGGCCAGCTGAAAGAAATACGGCTCACTTCGAGAGATGTGAACAGTGAAGGGATTATGCTGAAAAGAAAATCATCACCCTACCAGGTGGGCCGCAAAAGGGGCGATTGGTGGAAATGGAAAATTGATCCCCTGGCTATCGACGCGGTGATGGTATATGCTCAAAAAGGGGCAGGCAGGCGAAGCAACCTTTATACGGATTATACTTTTGCCGTGAGGGATGGTGAAAAACTAATTCCATTTACAAAAGCTTATTCCGGATTAACCGATAAAGAATTCGCGCAGGTTGATAACTTCGTGAAAAGAAATTCACTGGAAAAATTTGGGCCCGTGCGTACAGTAAAGCCAGAACTCGTTTTTGAAATAGCATTTGAAGGAATCGCTGCTTCCAACCGTCATAAATCGGGCGTGGCGCTACGGTTTCCGCGTATTTCGAAGTGGCGGCACGATAAGCCTGTGTCTGAAATTAATACTCTCGACGACCTGAAAAAGATGCTGGAGATATATGGAAAATAATCTCCCGCAAAAAAAACTCCACGACACGCCGGGCTATAAAATTGTCAGCGCCTGGTTTGCGTCGAATAACATGAGCCCCTTCGCCTTCCAGGAAGAGGCATGGCAGCATATTATCAATAACCAGTCCGGGCTGGTAAACGCCCCCACGGGATGCGGTAAAACATTCTCGGTGTTTCTCGGAGCGGTAATAAACTTTATCAATAATAACGTTGACGGCTATTCGAAGAAAAAGAAAAACGGTTTGCAACTACTTTGGGTGACGCCACTACGCGCGCTTGCGAAAGACATAGCCCGCGCCATGGAAGAAGTAATAGCCGGGCTCGGTATGCAGTGGCAAATCGGGAGCCGCAACGGCGATACACCCATTGCCGAGCGGCAAAAGCAAAGACGGCAGATGCCGGAAGTGTTGATCATTACGCCCGAAAGCATGCATCTGCTGCTGGCGCAGAAAGATTACGCCGAAATATTCACGTCACTAAAAACAATTGCTGTAGATGAATGGCACGAATTGCTGGGTTCAAAAAGAGGCGTGCAGGTGGAGCTGGCGATTTCGAGAATCTTAGGCGTTACACAAGCAACGGGTATGCTGTCATCCCGAACCGAGCGGCGAAGCCGCGAGTGTGAGGGATCGGCAGAGCAACGAATAGTGAACCTCTGGGGCATCAGCGCAACAATAGGCAACCTCGAACAGGCGCGCGATGTGTTGCTTTCGCCCTTAAAAACTCATAATTCTGTAATCGTACGCGCAAATATTCCCAAACCAATAGAAGTCATTTCAGTATTTCCCGATGAAATAGAAAAATACCCCTGGTCGGGCCATCTTGGTATAAAACTCGTTCATAAGGCCATTGAAATTATCAACAACAGCCGCACCACGCTCATTTTTATAAACACACGCGGCATGAGTGAACTCTGGTACCAGACTTTGCTGAAAGAATGCCCCGACCTCGCCGGCGCAATCGCGTTGCATCACGGTTCCATAGATATGGAAATGAGAACGTGGGTAGAAGAGTCGTTGCACACCGGCATTTTAAAAGCGGTGGTATGCACAGCGAGCCTGGATCTCGGTGTAGATTTTCGTCCCGTTGAAACAGTTATACAGGTGGGCTCTCCCAAGGGCGTCGCGCGGTTTCTGCAACGCGCAGGCAGAAGTGGCCATCAACCGGGAGAAGTAAGCAGGATTTATTTTTTGCCGACACATTCGCTCGAACTGGTTGAAGCCGCAGCGTTGAAAGCAGCCAAGGATATCAATTTCATAGAAAGTCGCGATCCGCGCATCCTCTGTTTCGATGTGCTTGTTCAATATCTCTGCACGCTGGCCGTTTCCGACGGCTTTCGTCCCGAAGAAATTTTTGAGGAAGTACGCACCACGTATTGTTACAGGGATATTACGGATGATGAATTTTCGCAGATTACTCATTTCATCACATCGGGTGGAACTGCACTGCAGCAGTACGACGAATACAAGAAAGTAGAAGTAATCGATGGACTTTATAAAATAAACAGCAGGCGTCTCGCTATGCGGCATCGCCTGCATATTGGTACCATCGTCAGCGACCCGATGCTGAAAGTGCGCTTCATCGGCGGAGGTTATATCGGCATGATTGAGGAGTGGTTTATCTCGCGACTGCAACCCGGCGATGTATTTACCCTCGCGGGCAGAACGCTTGAGTTTGTGATGATAAAAGAAATGACAGTACTCGCGAGAAAATCATCTTCCAAAAAATCAAATATTCCGAGCTGGCAGGGAGGAAGGATGCCTCTTTCGGCAAACCTCGGCATCATGCTTCGTAAAAAATTCAACGAGGCATACCTCGTTACCAATGATAAAAAAGCGCAGACGGATGTAGAGGTGAAAGCGCTTGAACCGCTATTTATTTTACAACAAAGCCTGTCGCATATTCCCAAAGAAGATGAATTGCTCATCGAGCATATAGAAACGAAGGATGGATATCACCTGTTTGTTTATCCTTTCGAAGGGCGGCTTGTACATGAGGCGCTTGGCGCTTTGCTCTCCTACCGCCTGAGCCGCATTACTCCGATCACTTTCTCGTTTGCCATGAACGATTACGGGTTCGAACTACTCAGCGACCGCCCCATTCCGCTCGACGACTCCAATGCCGATGAACTTTTTTCCGCGGAAAATCTTCTTGAAGACATTCAGCGCAGCGTAAATTCTGCGGAAATGGCCAAACGCAAATTCCGTGACATCGCTGTTATTGGTGGTCTCATCTTCCAGGGATATCCCGGCGAATACAAGAAAGCAAGGCATCTCCAGTCGTCGGCCTCTCTCCTTTTCCAGGTGTTTAACGAATACGACAAAAACAACCTGCTGTTAAGGCAGGCATACAATGAAGTAATGGAGCAACAAATGGAAGAGGCCAGGCTTCGCGACACTTTGTCGCGTATAAACAACTCTAAAATAGTTATCACTTTTCCAAAAAGGCTCACACCGTTCAGTTTTCCATTGAAAGTGGACAGCATGCGCGAAAACCTCTCTTCCGAAAAATTGGAGGACCGGGTAAAAAGAATGCAGGAACAATTGAGTAAATAATTGTTCGCTAAAAAAGTTATCAACGTGTACTAAAAAATACTAACGGCTGGTTATCTTTACCGGCCCGCTTATGAACGCATCCCATCAAATTAAAATTAAGAACCAGAATTTATGGCTCTCTTCCGAACGTTGCCTTTACTGGGAACAGGAGAAGGCGCTCGTATTGTCGGATCTGCATATTGGCAAAACCGGCCACTTCCGTAAAGCGGGCATTGCTGTTCCACAAACGATTTTTAAGGAAGATATGCACCGGCTCGTTTCTCTCATTCAGCATTTCAGCCCCTCAAAACTGATTGTTGTTGGAGATATGTTTCACAGTTATGCCAATAAGGAACTCGAGTTGTTTACCAAATGGCGCGGCGACTTCAGCAGTGTGGATGTAAAGCTCGTAAAAGGCAACCATGACATCCTGCAGAAAAAGTGGTACAGCAATGCGGGAATTGAATTGTTCGATTCCGCATTAACGATAGCCGGATTCTGCTTTCAACACGATCCCGGTGAATGCGGAATGGACGAGGCGAATAAAAAGAAGTATGTATTCTCTGGTCACATTCATCCGGGCGTAACAATCAGCGGTATGGGTAAGCAGTCACTTCATTTCCCCTGCTTTTATTTCACCGACACTTATTGCGTGCTGCCTGCATTTAGCCGCTTTACCGGCACAGTAAGCATCCGGCCAAAAGAGGACGACATGGCCTTTGCCATCGTTAACAATTCACTGGTGCGGGTAAACTAAAATATTTTCTTTAGCTGCTGGTAGTCGAGAAAGTAGATGAACCGCAACGTTACTTCGTTGCCATGTGGAATATTGAAGATGCGCCGTGCGTTTTGTGAATACGATTTAAAATCAGTGCCGCTGATATAACCTTCATAATCCTGCCCCAATGAATTTTTCCACGCAAGTATCACCCTGCTGCCTAACCTGAAATCCCACGTAAAAAATGCATCGAGGTTAAACACATTATAATTCACGTTGTAATCCGACGCAAGCATGTTTAACCGCTCCATCCAGTTTCCATCCGGCGTTACATCGTAAAGATTGGTATTAAGTATCCGGTTCCAGAAGTGCCGCGCGCGGAAGGTAAGATTCATACGCGGGGTAAAGTTGTAAATACCACTCACAATCGATGTTACATCCGTGTATTGCCTCCTCGCCAATATCGGCGCCTGCGTTAAATTATCTCTTATGAATGAATAGCCAAACTGCCCGTGGTCGTGCTGTCGGAAGTATGACGCGGTGAGGGTGAGCCTGTCGCTAAAACGATAACGCGCCTCGAATGCCACCTTGTAAAATGGATTATCGGGAAGTTGTCCCTCCGCGCCTCCGAGGTTCCAGGTAATGAATAGCCTTCTCCGGTTATCCGTCGTGCCCCGCATAAACAAATAATGATAAGGAGCACGTCTTAGTTTCTGTCGCGGTGTTTCTAAATTACTCGCGGGCGTCTGCAGTTCGAAAAAGTCGTTCGACCACGAAGGATATGAACCCGCTTCGAGGTTCAGCGTCCAGAAATTATGAAAGGTCCAGTTTGCGATAGCAATAATTTCTGTTCTCTGGTACTCGAATGGCTTGTACAGGTACGATTGGCCTACAGTGAAACTGTATTGCTGGTTGAGAAATGTTTGTGTGGGCTGATAAATATTATAGCTCACGTTACCGATGGTATTCACTTCATTCGGTGAAAGCAGGAATCCAAGATCGTTCGGATCGTATTTATCTGTTTTAAGATCATTGCTGATAAAATACTGAAACTTACCGCTCACCTTTCCTAATTCGATATAATTCTTGAACCCATCGTATCCCCCATTTTTCTGAAATATCCTGCTGTACCGCGGCTTAAGCACCAGGCCATAAAGATTTCGTTTGTCGTACAAAGCGAGATCGACACCGGTAACATTTGCATCTCTCGCCTCCCCGTTGCGGATCACATTCGTATTGGTGAGCGTTATGTACGATCGATTTTTCAATGCCTTATCTAAAACAAACACGTTATAATTCGCCAGCTCCTCGGTGAGAATAGTTGAATCGGAACCGTTTAAAGTGTTACGGATTTTTGCCCGCTCGGATCGTGCAACGGAGTTGAATATTCCTATGCCGAGATTATCCTTCGTTCTTCCTGAAAATTTTATCGCATTGTACAATCGCGTGAGCGTGGGATTTTTCAGGATGTCGTAATTGGTTAACGATCCCGTGCCCACCGAATCTATTACTCCCTGGTATCCTGTTGGCTCGCTTCCGACCCGCCGCGAATAAAATATATCGGCTTTGTTAAACAGTTCCGTTCCTTCGGTAAAGAATGGCCTGTTTTCACGGAACTGTATTTCGAAAGGAGAAATGTTATTGATTACATTGTCGGATATCACCTGGCCGAAGTCGGGTATCAGTGTTGCATCGAGTGTGAAGCTTTCGCTGATTCCGTATTTCACATCCATACCACCGCTTTTCAACCATTCTGTTTGCGTGCCTTCCGGTATTCGTACCGGTGTTTCGCGGTAACCACCGCTCACATAGGGCGAAAAACTCAAACGCAGGGGAGGCGCTATGCTATCGAATCCATCTATAATACCAAACTGGTTTACAAAGCCGCTCATGTTAGGATCTACCGGGTTCCAGAAAGAGGTTTCATTGTCTTTTCTGCTGAAGCGCATAAACTGGATGCCCCACTCGCCGGCCTGTTTCTTGGAGAACCGGAGCGTAGACAATGGTATAAGCATCTCCACCGACCATCCGTTTTCGTGAATACTTACGCGGCTGTCCCATACAGCATCCCAGCTGAGCTCACCGAACACACCGTTCTCCGGAATCACGTTCGCTGAAACCCTTGCATCGCTTTGTACGTTGCGTGGTGTTACGAGGAACTGGAACGCATTCTGCCGGTCGTGATAGGAGTCTATAAATACCGCGAAGTTGTCGACGTCCGCCAGCCTTTCCTGGTCGCGGGGAGTAAACTGTTTCCTGATTCCGGTTGGGTTGCCATAGAGATGCGCGCCGATGTATATGGCGGTGTTGTCGTACACTATCTTGACAATCGTGCTGTCGGTGGCAGGGTTACCGTAGTTGGGAGTGTTGGTAATAAATTCGTTAGCAATGTAAGCGCTGCGCCACGCTTCATCATCGAGGATGCCGTCTATTTTAGGGGCATGGCTCACCTTGGTGGCGTGGGTTGTCTTTGATTGAGCCCGGGCCCCAATCCAAAAGCATAAGAGGTAAACTATGAAAATCAGTGCTCTAAGCATGTACTTTCCTGCGCGTGCAAAAATAGCCGAAAAGAGATGTTACCGGCTTTCAGCACGATAAATAGTAACGCTTAAATATTATTTTTATTGATAACAATCAATAAGTTAGAGTTGAAGTACTCAAAATTGCCGTTGCAGGAAATACGATCAGTTTATCTTGTTTTTTAGCGTCGCAACCTGGTCCTGCAAACTGCTCACAACGTTAGCCAGTTGGTTCACATCCCAGCGCGGTTGCACGTTTACTTTACTAATGACCATATTGGCCTTCCAAATCTCCAGGATGTCGTTGGTGTTGACGGTATAGGGCTGGTAGGCAGTATTGTCGCTGACGAGTGTGAGCTTACCTTTCGATCTTCCGGTTTTCATGATTCTTTTATACACGATGCCCTCGTTGCGCGAAACGATGATGTAGGTTTGATTGCTTTTGACATCTTCAATATTGCCGGTTATTTCGCCGATAATGATGGAGCCGCTTGGAGTAGGCAGCATAGAATCTCCTACAATTTCGAAGGCGCGGTACGTTCCGGGCGACAGCATCGGAAGTGTAAATGTGTTCAATTCATCAATATACTCCGGGTCGGAATAGCCGGCCAGGTAACCTGCCGCAGCTTTTACCGGCACGAAAGTGATTTCGTTGGAACCGGCTGCGAGCTTTTGCGCTCTGCGTTTTGCCAAATAGCTGCCACCTTTTGTTTCACCGAGTTCGGTGCGAAGGAGTTCGTCGAGCGTAAGCTTAAAAATTTCACTTACTGTTTCAAGCACCTCGATACGCGGCTCCGCACGCTCTTCTTCGTACGCCCCCAACAGTGACCTTTTGATGTGAAGTTTAGCTGAAAACTCTTCCTGCGTCCATCCTCTGAGCTTGCGCAGGTATTTTAAGTTTCTTCCGGCAGTTGACATGGGCTAATAATTTTAGGGTGAAATTACTAAATATTTTACCATTCCGAATAAATTCGGCACAAAAATTTCACTTCTCCCCGCTCCCGTCTCCCCTCTTCTTTTCCGTACCTTTGCGTCCCTGTCAGAATGGCTTCCCACCCGGATTAGCATCATATTTGACTCGTCAAACTAATTAATTCATATCCATACATATGTTAGGATTCATTTCAAAAATATTCGGAGGCAGCAAGTCGGAAAAAGATATCAAATCCATCGAACCCCTGGTTACTACAATAAACCAGCATTTCAACTCTTACCAATCGCTGTCTAACGACGAACTGAGAGGTAAAACAGTCATATTCAGGCAGCGTATAGCCGAACACCTCAAACCCGTTGATGAAGAAATTGCCAAACTTTCAACACAGGCCGAAGAACTCCCTTCAACAGATATCACCGGAAAAGATGCCCTGTACCAGGAAGTGGATACGCTGAAGAAAGACCGCGATAAAAAGATAGAAGAAATTCTAAACGAACTTTTACCGGAGGCGTTCGCAGTAGTGAAAGAAACTGCGCGCCGCTTCAAGGAAAACACGGAGCTTGTATCAACTGCCACTCAACTCGACCGCGACCTGAGTGTGAAAAAAGATTATGTGAGGATAGAGGGTGATAAGGTCATTTACAGGAACTCGTGGACAGCAGGAGGAAACCTCATTACCTGGAACATGGTGCACTACGACGTTCAGCTGATCGGTGGTACCGTGCTGCACCAGGGGAAAATTTCCGAAATGGCAACCGGTGAGGGTAAGACGCTTGTGTCGACCCTCCCCGCATACCTCAACGCGCTTGCCGGCGAAGGCGTACATATCGTTACCGTAAACGATTACCTCGCCCGCCGCGACTCTGAATGGAACGGAACCATTTACGAATGGCTCGGACTTACGGTTGACTGCATCGACAAACATCAACCCAACAGCAACGATCGCCGCAAGGCATACGCTGCCGATATTACCTATGGCACCAATAACGAATTTGGTTTCGACTACCTGCGCGACAACATGGTGCACACTCCCGAAGAAATGGTGCAGAAAAAGCACCACTACGCGATGGTCGATGAAGTGGACAGCGTATTAATCGACGACGCGCGTACGCCACTCATCATCTCTGGTCCTGTTCCCAAAGGCGATGAACAACAATACCACCTGCTTAAATCGCGTGTTGAAAAACTCGTTGAGATGCAGAAGCAGGTAACGATCAAAAATCTTAACGAAGCAAAAAAACATTTTGCCGAAGGCAACGACGATCCGAAAGTTGGCGGCCTCGCGCTTATGCGTGCATTCAGGGGTTTACCAAAGAACAGCGCGCTGATTAAATTTTTAAGTGAGTCGGGAGTACGGGTAAAGCTGCAGAAAGCTGAAAGCTATTACCTCGCCGATCAACAGAAAGAGATGCCCAAGGTTGATGAAGAATTATTTTTTCATATTGATGAGAAGAATAATTCTGTTGAGCTGACCGATAAAGGAATCCAGGCAATTACAAGGTCGGGCGAAGACCCCGATTTCTTTCTTCTTCCAGATATCAACATCCAGCTTTCAGAAATTGATAACTCAGAAGTTTCTGCAGAAGAAAAACTTCAGCAGAAAGAAGCGCTGTTGAATGAATACACCGTAAAGGCCGATCGCATCCACACTGTACAACAGCTGCTGAAAGCTTACACGCTTTTCGATAAAGATGTTGAATACGTTGTGCTCGATGGTGCGGTGAAAATTGTTGATGAACAAACAGGACGTATCCTCGATGGACGCCGTTACAGCGATGGCCTCCACCAGGCGATCGAAGCAAAGGAAAATGTGAAGATCGAAGCGGCCACACAAACTTATGCTACCATCACACTGCAGAATTACTTCCGCATGTATCACAAACTTTCGGGTATGACGGGTACCGCGGAAACAGAAGCAGGTGAACTCTGGGATATTTACAAACTCGATGTGGTGACCGTTCCTACAAACGTTCCCGCGATCAGGAAGGATCACCAGGATCTTGTTTATAAAACCAAACGCGAAAAATACAAAGCAGCGATTGAAGAAATTGAAAGCCTTCGCAATGCCGGCCGGCCGGTTCTTGTAGGTACCACTTCAGTTGAAGTGAGCGAATTGCTAAGTAAGATGCTGCAGGGAAAAAAGATTCCACATAATGTATTAAATGCCAAACAGCACGCGCGTGAAGCACAGATTGTAGCTGAGGCCGGGTTTGCAGGTGCCGTAACAATCGCTACAAACATGGCCGGCCGTGGTACGGATATCAAGCTCGGGCCGGGTGTTAAAGAAGCGGGAGGACTTGCCATTATTGGTACAGAAAGACACGAAAGCCGCCGTGTAGACCGCCAGCTCAGGGGCCGCGCCGGTCGCCAGGGCGACCCCGGAACGTCCCAGTTCTATGTTTCGCTTGAAGACGACCTGATGCGCCTGTTCGGCAGTGAACGCATCGCGGCAATTATGGACAGGTTCGGCTACAAGGAAGGCGAAGTGATCCAGCACAGCATGGTTACAAAGAGCATTGAACGTGCGCAGAAGAAAGTAGAAGAAAACAACTTCGGAATAAGAAAACGCCTGCTCGAGTACGACGACGTAATGAACAAGCAACGTAATGTGGTGTACAAGAAAAGAAATCACGCGTTGTTTGGTGAGCGCCTTGCGCTTGACCTCGACAATGCATTTTATGGTGTTGCCGAAGGTTTGATTTCATCGTTCCAGGAGCAGGAGGATTTTGAAGGATTCAAACTTGCGGTAATTGTAAACTTTGGTCTCGATACAACCATCACACAACAGGAATTTGTGAAGGGTCACCTGAATGAGCTTGCTGAGCGGTTATATAGCGAGGCCATTGCTCACTACGAAAATAAAAAAGCCGCTCTTCAGAAACAGGCGGTGCCTGTGTTTGCAGATATACGCCAGAAACAGGGTCCGCATATTGAAAATGTAGTTGTTCCTTTTACTGATGGAAAGAAGGGATTGCAGGTGCTGGCGAGCCTGAACAAAACTATTGAAACCAATGGTCGTGAACTGAATAATGCACTCGAAAGACAGATCACGCTTTCAATCATTGACGAATCGTGGAAAGAACATCTCCGTGCGATGGACGATCTTAAGCAGAGCGTACAAACTTCATATCTCGAACAGAAAGATCCCCTGGTGATTTACAAGATAACCGCATTTGACCTGTTCAAGAGAATGGACGCGGATGTAAACAGGGAGATCGTTAGTTTCCTTAGTCACTCCGGTATTCCGGTAGAGCAACAAAACCCCAACCAGATCAGGGAAGGCAGGGAACAGAAAACCGACATGAGCAGGATGCGCGCCAACAAGAAAGAGGTGGATGCACGGGGCGATGATTACGGCGTAAGTGAGAACGATTATTTCGATCCATCAGCCAACGTTAAACAGGCTCCTGTTAAAGTTGGACCGAAAGTGGGCAGAAATGATCCCTGTCCCTGCGGAAGTGGAAAAAAATACAAGAACTGTCACGGTAAAGATGCGTAAATGAATGTAGCTTCCTACATTGATCACACCGTTCTGAAACCGACAACGGTTTTAGATGATGTACAAAAGGTGTGCGAAGAGGCGCTCGAATATAAATTTGCAGCGGTTTGTGTACCTCCGCCATTTGTGAGAGCCTGCAGGGAATTTTTAAAAGGAAGTGATGTTAAGGTGGCTACCGTAATCGGATTTCCCTTTGGATATTCAGTTCCGAAAGCAAAATTGTGTGAGGTTGAACAGGCCATACAAGACGGTTGCGATGAGCTGGATGTAGTAATAAATATATCAGCAGCGAAAAGTGGGTTATGGAATGAATTGGAAGACGAGATGACCATGTTGCTGGCTCCCATTCACGCAAACGACCGAAAAATAAAAGTGATCATTGAATCCGGTATTCTTACGGATGACGAAATAGTTACATGTTGCCGGATTTATGGTGCGCTGGGCGTAGATTATGTTAAAACTTCGACGGGTTACGCCGAAACCGGCGCCACATTGAAGGCCGTGCAACTCATGAAGGCTAATTTGCCATCTGGAGTAAAGATCAAGGCGGCCGGCGGCATTAAAACATATGCTTTAGCCAAACAATTTATCGAGGCAGGAGCAAACCGGATAGGATCGAGCTCCGGGGTAGGCCTCGTAAAACAACAATCCGAAGAACAATGAACAGGTTACTCGTTCTCGCAATATCACTGTTAGGTGTACACGAAGTTTCGGCACAGGTGTACGACAGCACGGCGACTACTACCAAAGACAGTGTAATCGTTCACAAAGATCCGCGTGTTGATTTACTGGTAAATAAGCAAATCGAGATCAATGAATTTACTACCCGCGGTTCGAGAAGATCAGCCCCGGGTTTTCGTATTCTTGTAATCAGTTCGAACGACAGGAAAAAAGTAATAGAGGCTAAAACAACAATGTACCGTGAGTTTCCTGAACTAAAACTTTACATGATGTACCAGTCTCCCTTCTTCCGTTTGAAAGTTGGCAACTTCAGGGAACGCGAGGAAGCAGAAGGATACCTCTCAAATATCCAGCGATTATTTCCTTCAGGAGTTTACGTTGTTACGGACACTATTGAAGTGCGGCCTGAATTGAATCAGTAACCGGCTTTTGCGCCAAGCCACGCCATCATCTCCATTCCATATTTAATCGCCGATTCATCAATATTAAATATGGGTGTGTGGACCGTTGCGGTAATTCCTTTCTCAACATTTCCGACACCGAGGCGGTAGAAGCACCCTGGAATTTCCTGTGAGTAATAACCGAAATCTTCGGCGCCCATCCGCATTTCAGTTGTTTCAATATTTTCTGCACCCATTAATTCTTCCGCGAGTTTTCGTGCTTCGTCGTTGAGCTTTTCATTATTTATTACCGCGGGATAGCCAACATCAATATGTATATCAATCGTTGCGCCCATTGATTCGGCTGTGGAAGTGGCTATTTTTTTAATCAGCTCGTGAGCCCTGAAGCGCCATGTTTCGTCGAGCGCACGGAACGTTCCCATCATTTTTAATTCGCTCGGAATAACATTGGTGGTATGGCCGCCCTGGATAGAACATATCGACAACACAGAAGGTGTCAACGGATTATTGTTCCGGCTGATCACCTGCTGCAACGCTACAACGATGTGCGAGGCAACAAGAATAATATCGGTAGTGAGGTGCGGAGTAGCAGCGTGACCGCCTTTACCTTTTATAGTGAAGTATAATTCGTCGGCGCTGGCCATTACTTTACCCGGGCGAAAACTAAACCTGCCGACTGGCAGCCCGGGATGTACATGTAACGCAAAAATTGCTGATGGAGCGGGATTTTTCAGAACACCTTCTTTAATAAGAATACTGGCGCCACCGGGATTACGTTCCTCGCCGGGTTGAAAGATAAGCTTTACGGTACCCTCCCACTCATTCCTCAGTTCATTAAGAATTTTCGCCGCGCCAAGCAGGCACGTGGTGTGCACGTCGTGACCGCATGCATGCATCACACCCTGGTTTTTTGAACGATAGGGCACGTCGTTTTTTTCTTCGATCGGCAAGGCATCTATGTCTGCGCGAAGCGCGATCACTCTTTTACCCGGATTCTTACCTTGTATACTACCTATCACACCTGTTTTAGCCATCACTTTGTATGGTATGCCAAACTCATCTAAACGCTGACGGATGTAGCCGGAAGTTTGAACCTCCTCATAACTGAGTTCGGGATTTGCGTGAAGGTGGTGCCTTACATCAATAAAATTGTCGGAATAAGCAGCAGCGAGGTTTTTGATCTTTTCTTTCAGGTTATTCATTTGATCCGGAAAATGATTTGAATATTATGCCTGTGCTGTAGGTCCGCCAAAATTCAGTGGCAATTGGACATCTTCGAGGTCAGGAATTTTTCCATTGAGTTGTTCAAACCTGTTCACATATTCGGTAATAGCCTTCATGAATCTTTTCGCGTGCTGGGGCGTAAGTATGATTCTTGATTTCACTTTACTTTTTGGCGTACCCGGCATCACATTCACAAAATCAATCACAAACTCGGCATGTGAGTGAGTGATGATGGCGAGGTTTGAATAGTGGCCTTCCGCAACTTCTTCGGAGATCTCGATATTCAGCTGGTTAGGCGCTTGTTTATTTTCGTCGGTCATAGCTTCAAATTTACGGATAT
>JAEUVS010000122.1 GCA_016786745.1 Chitinophagaceae bacterium
CGATCCAAATGCTGTCGTACGGCCCGAACAGGGATTACTCAGGTTGAGAAAATCACTTGGACTGTTTGCGAACATTCGCCCGGTAAATACATATCGTGCGCTGCATCATCTTTCACCTTTGAAAACCAAACAACTCGACGGTGTTGATTTTGTGATATACCGTGAGCTGACAGGAGGAATATATTTTGGTAAGAAAGAAATAAATAAAGAGCAGACGTATGCATTCGATGAGTGTGCATATAACAGGGAAGAAATAGAACGCGTTGCGCATTTGGCTTTCAGGCATGCACAACAGAGAAGGAAAAAGCTTACACTCGTTGATAAGGCCAACGTGCTCGAAACATCGAGATTATGGAGAAGAGTTGTTCAACAGCTTTCAACGCAGTACAGTGATGTGCAGGTTGATTATATGTTCATTGACAACGCGGCGATGCAGATCATTATCAATCCCGCGCAATTTGATGTAATGCTGACCGAAAACATGTTTGGCGATATAATCAGTGACGAGGCAAGCGTGTTGTGCGGATCGCTGGGATTGTTGCCATCGGCGTCTGTTGGATCTTCGGCGGCTTTGTTTGAGCCGATACATGGATCGTATCCGCAGGCCGCAGGAAAAGATATTGCGAATCCGTTGGGCTCTGTGTTATCGGCGGCAATGATGCTGGATCATTTCAAGATGTACCAGGAAGCGACGCTGGTAAGAAAAGCAGTGGACTGGACATTGTCGAACGGTTTTGTGAGCAGGGACATCGACGCAATGAACAGCTACTCAACATCTACAATCGGTGACCTGATCAGGGATTACATAGAGAACAGGTTGCCGTTGAGTATAGATAAGAATGATGTGTTGTTGAGCAAGTCGACGATAATATAGGAGAGGGAAGAAGGAAGAGGGGAGAAGTTTTTCTCTTCCCTTTCCCTTCTCCCTTCTTCTAACAACAATCCCAAACCTTACGAAATCCTAAAAAGTTCTTTGTATTTTAACCAGGCGGAAGTATATTCGTGCTACATAATCGCCATGTTAATAAGGGAAATCAATAGAACCATCTTCAATACACTGCTCGTGGTGGTGGTCATTATTATTCCTTTATCCAACGGAGGTGGTTTCTAACTTTAAAACAAAAATTTAAAATTATATGTACCCGCCTCGCAAAAGGCGGGTTTTTTATTACGGGGATACAAAACAAAACACACAATGCCCAACGAACTGAACAAATATTCAAGAACAATTACACAGGACGAAACACAGCCGGCCGCGCAAGCTATGCTGTATGGTATCGGGCTTACAGAAGAGGACATGAAAAAAGCGCAGGTGGGTATTGTAAGTATGGGATATGATGGCAACACATGCAACATGCATCTTAACGAACTCGCAAAAATCGTTAAACAGGGTGTATGGGATAATGAACTTGTCGGCCTCATATTTAATACGATCGGCGTTAGTGATGGAATCAGCAACGGAACTGAAGGAATGCGATACTCATTAGTGAGCCGCGACATCATCGCCGACTCGATTGAAACAGTTTGCGGCGCCCAATACTACGACGCGCTGATTGCATTACCTGGTTGCGACAAAAATATGCCGGGCTCTGTGATAGCGATGGGGCGCCTGAACAGGCCGGCCATCATGGTGTATGGTGGAACGATTGCGCCGGGTCATTATAAAGGACAGGATTTAAATATCATTTCTGCATTTGAAGCGCTGGGGCAAAAGATCGCCGGTAATTTATCGGCGGAAGATTTTAAGAACATCGTAAAACAATCATGTCCGAGCGCGGGCGCCTGCGGTGGTATGTACACTGCAAACACTATGGCGTCGGCTATCGAAGCGTTGGGCATGAGTTTGCCTTATACATCGTCGAACCCCGCGTTGAGTGAAGAAAAGAAACAGGAGTGTCTCGCAGCAGGAGCGGCCATCAGGAACCTGATGGAGAAAAATATCAGGCCGTCTGATATCATGACCAGGAAAGCATTCGAGAATGCGATCGTGGTGATCATGGCGCTTGGTGGAAGCACCAATGCTGTTCTGCATCTTATCGCAATGGCGAGAAGTGTAAATATAGATTTGACGCAGGATGATTTCCAGAAAATAAGCGACAGGGTACCGATGCTTGCAGACTTCAAGCCGAGTGGCAAATACCTGATGCAGGATCTTCACGAACATGGTGGTGTTCCTTCAGTGATGAAATACCTTTTGCAGAAAGGATTTTTACATGGCGATTGCCTGACTGTTACAGGAAAAACGATAGCGGAAAATCTTTCTGTTGTACCCGATTTGAATTTTGATACACAAAAAATAATTTTTCCTGTAGAAAATCCAATCAAGAAGACGGGCCATCTGCAAATCCTTTACGGGAACCTTGCGGAAGGTGGAAGTGTTGCGAAAATCACCGGAAAAGAAGGAGAACGTTTCGAGGGACCTGCGAGAGTTTTCGATGGAGAATTTGAATTGATAAAAGGTATTAGTTCAGGGCGTGTGCAAAAAGGTGATGTGGTGGTGATTCGTCACGTTGGCCCTAAAGGCGCTCCCGGAATGCCCGAGATGTTGAAACCCACATCAGCAATCATTGGAGCGGGGTTGGGAAAATCTGTTGCGTTGATTACCGATGGAAGGTTTAGCGGCGGCACCCACGGATTTGTGGTTGGGCATATCACGCCTGAATCTCATGAAGGCGGATTGATAGCTTTTGTTAAGGACAACGACCGGATATCGATAGACGTTGAAACTAAGCGCATAACCCTTCACGTTAGTGACGACGAAATCGCTGAGCGTAAAAAGAATTGGAAGCAACCTGAGTTGAAAGCGAAGAAAGGAATTCTGTACAAATACGCGCAGCAGGTAAAAACGGCAGCGGAAGGATGTGTTACAGATGAAAGTTAAATTTTTTATTTTCTTTTTAGTATAAATAAAATACACATGAGTTCTAGTCAACAAGACACGGCGGTACTTAAAAAACCGGTGGAAGAGAAGAAGGAAAAAATGATCAGTGGATCAGAGGCGGTAATGCTTTCGCTTCTCGAAGAAGGTGTCGATACCATTTTCGGATACCCTGGTGGCGCAATAATGCCTATATATGATTCACTGTACGATTTCAGTGAAAAGATCAAACACATACTGGTCCGTCACGAACAGGGCGGTATCCATGCGGCGCAGGGATTTGCCCGTTCGTCGGGCAAAGTGGGAGTAGTGTTTGCCACCAGCGGACCGGGTGCCACGAATCTTGTAACCGGGCTCGCCGATGCGCTAATAGACAGTACACCGGTCGTGTGTGTTACAGGACAGGTATTCGCGCACCTGCTTGGCACCGACGCGTTCCAGGAAACTGATGTAATCAACATTACAACACCTGTAACAAAATGGAACTACCAGGTTACAGATGCATCTGAAATTTGCTCAGTGCTTGCAAAGGCATTTTATATCGCAAAAAGCGGGAGGCCCGGACCTGTGTTGATAGACATCACCAAAAACGCGCAGATACAAAAAATCAAGTACGACGGTTACAGTAAGTGCGATCATATACGCAGTTATCGGCCCAAACCAAAAATCCGGAATGAATATATAGTCCAGGCCGCGGAATTAATCAACAAGGCTGAAAGGCCATTCGTAATATTCGGCCAGGGTATTATTCTTGGAAAAGCAGAAAACGAATTCAAAGCGTTTCTCGAAAAATCAGGAATACCTGCTGCATGGACGATCCTGGGACTAAGCGCATTGCCTACCGATCATCCGCTGAACGTTGGTATGCTCGGGATGCATGGAAACTATGGACCCAACGTACTCACGAATGAATGTGATGTGTTGATCGCGATAGGTATGCGATTCGATGACCGCGTTACAGGTAGGCTCGACAAATACGCCAAGCAGGCAAAAGTGGTGCATCTCGATATCGATCCCGCTGAAATCGACAAGAACGTAAAATCAACGGTTCCTGTTTGGGGCGATTGTAAGGAAACATTACCGATGCTCACGAAGCTCATGGAGAAAAGGGATCACTCGAAATGGGTATCGAGGTTTAAAGAATATATGAAAGAGGAAGTTCAGCTGGTCATCAACGATGAATTGAACCCGTCGACAGAAAAAATGACAATGGGCGAGGTGATCAATATATTGAACGAGCTGACAAAAGGCGATGCTGTGATTGTTACCGATGTGGGTCAGCACCAGATGGTAGCGTGCAGGTACGCCAGGTTTACACAATCGAAAAGTAATATCACTTCGGGTGGACTAGGTACAATGGGATTTGCGCTGCCTGCTGCAATAGGCGCGAAGTTTGGGGCACCCGACAGAACCGTTGTGGCGATAATTGGCGACGGCGGTTTCCAGATGACGTTGCAGGAACTCGGAACAATTATGCAGAGTGGAGTTGATGTAAAAATTCTGATTCTAAACAATGAGTTTCTTGGAATGGTACGTCAGTGGCAGCAACTTTTCCACGATAAACGCTACTCTTTTGTTGACATTACGAGTCCCGACTTTGTGATGATCGCGAAAGGATATGGCATCGACGGGCAACGTGTAAGCGACAGAACAAATCTGAAAGCTGCTTTGAAAACGATGCTCGATCATAAAGGTTCGTACCTGCTCGAGGTAATGGTTGGAAAAGAAAATAATGTATTTCCCATGGTGCCGCAGGGTTGCAGCGTTGCGGAGATAAGATTGAAATAGGGAAGAAAGGAGAAGGAAGAGGGGAGAAGTGTATTACCTCTCCCTTCTCCCCGCTCCCTTCTGCTAAAACTTTAATTATGAAACAGGAATATACCATCACCGTTCACACGGAAAACCACATAGGTTTACTCAACCGTATCGCAATTATTTTCTCGCGAAGGAAAATCAATGTTCAGAGCATGAACACCTCTCCCTCCGAAATTCCCGGCATTCACCGCTTTACCATCGTGATCAACGAATCCGAAGAAGTAGTGGTTAAATTGATCCGCCAGATTGAGAAACAGGTTGAAGTATTAAAGGCAAGGTATAACACAAACGATGAGATCATCTGGCAGGAGTTAGCTTTATATAAGGTGTCGACGGACATGATTGCCGATAAAATAAGTGTGGAAAGGTTACTGCGTGAATATGGCGCCAGGGCAGTAGTGATCCGCAGAGACTTTGTGATATTTGAGGTGTCGGGTCATCGTGAAGAAACGGAGCGACTCGTGAAATTTTTCGAACCGCATGGACTGATTGAATTTGTCAGGACGGCAAGGGTGGCGATAACAAAATCGTCGCAGGGATTCCATCAGACGCTGAAAGAATTCGAAGAAAAAGAACCGGGGACAGACCGGGTTGTAGAAAACAAATACCTCGATAAGAACGAAGAGGTGTTTAGCATGTAACGTGATGCGTGACCCGTGAGGCGTAGAAAATTCGCTTCACGCACGACGCCTCACGAATAATAAAAATCAAATCTCAAAAACAATAAAATGGCAAAACTCAATTTTGGTGGCGTTGAAGAAAACGTCGTAACACGTGATGAATTCCCTTTGTCAAAAGCACAACAGGTGCTGAAAGATGAAGTGGTAGCTGTTATTGGCTATGGCGTTCAGGGCCCGGGCCAGGCGCTTAACCAGAAAGACAACGGTATAAATGTAATCGTTGGTCAAAGAAAAAATTCTAAGTCGTGGGACAAGGCGGTGCAGGATGGCTTCGTTCCGGGAAAAACTCTTTTCGATATAGAAGAAGCCCTCGAAAAAGGAACGATCATCTGCTACCTTCTCAGCGACGCCGCACAGATTCAGTTGTGGCCGACAGTTAAAAAACATCTTACCAAAGGAAAAGCGCTTTATTTCTCTCATGGCTTTGGTATAACATATAACGACCAGACAGGAATTATTCCTCCTGCCGACGTCGACGTAATTCTCGTTGCTCCGAAAGGTTCGGGAACATCGCTCCGCAGAATGTTCCTGCAGGGCCGTGGTCTAAACAGCAGCTATGCGATTTTCCAGGATGCTACCGGGCGCGCGTTTGAAAGAGTAGTTGCTCTTGGTATTGCTGTGGGAAGCGGGTACCTGTTCGAAACAGATTTCAAAAAAGAAGTGTATAGCGACCTGACCGGTGAAAGAGGAACACTCATGGGTGCGATCCAGGGTATTTTCGCTGCTCAATACGAAGTGTTGAGAAAGAAGGGTCATACACCTTCAGAGGCTTTCAACGAAACAGTAGAAGAGCTTACACAATCCCTGATGCCACTTGTCGCAGAAAATGGCATGGACTGGATGTATGCGAACTGTTCCACAACTGCTCAGCGCGGCGCGCTCGACTGGTGGAAGAAATTCCGTGACGCTACATTGCCTGTGTTCACTGAGTTGTATGAAAGCGTAGCTGCAGGCAAAGAGGCACAGAAATCTATCCAGAGCAATAGTAAACCAGATTACAGGGAAAAGCTTGAAGCAGAGCTGAAAGAACTTCGCGAAAGCGAACTTTGGCAGGCAGGGAAAACCGTAAGGGGACTTCGCCCGGAAAATCAAAAAGTTTCCGAAGCGCCAAAAGCAAAGGCTGCTGCGCAGGCGTGAGTAGAGGGGAAAGGGGAAAGGTTTTTCTCCCCTCTTCTCTTTCCCCTCTCCTAAATTGAAACTCATGAACACCACCTCTTCAATCAAATTCGATTTCAAGGCGGCGATGGGCAGGCTGAAGAAGGTCGTAACAAAAACTCCTCTTCAACTCAACCTTAACCTTTCGAAGAAGTATAACGCCAATGTCTACCTGAAAAGAGAAGATCTCCAGGTAGTGCGTTCATACAAACTGAGAGGCGCCTATAACCTGATGAGCAGCCTTGCACCCGCACAACTGCAAAAAGGAGTGGTATGCGCAAGTTCGGGTAACCACGCACAGGGCTTCGCCTACAGTTGCCGGCAACTTAAGGTGAAAGGAGTGGTGTTCATGCCTATCATTACCCCCAATCAGAAAGTGAGCCAGACAAAAATGTTTGGAGAGGATTGGGTGGAAGTAATTCTCACCGGCGACACATTCGACGATTGCGCCGCTACTGCGTTGAAATATACCAGTGAAAACAAGATGGTGTTCGTGCCACCTTTCGACGACGAAAAAATTATCGAAGGCCAGGGCACAGTTGCCGTAGAAATTCTCGAGGATCTCGGGAACGTCAATTTTCTCTTCATCCCTATAGGCGGTGGCGGTTTAGCTGCAGGCGTGGGCACCTATTTCAAAACTTACTCTCCCCAAACCCAAATCATCGGCGTGGAGCCTGAGGGAGCGCCTTCAATGCATGAAGCTTTAAAAGCCGGACACCCGGTTACCCTCGAATCAATCGACAGGTTTGTAGATGGTGCCGCTGTAAAACGCGTTGGCGACATCACATTCAGTGTGTGCCGCGAAGTGCTCGACGACCTTGTACTCGTTCCGGAAGGCAAAGCCTGTTCAACAATCCTTAAATTATACAATGAAGACGCGATTGTTGTAGAACCCGCAGGTGCATTATCCATTGCCGCTCTCGATGATTATGCTGACAAAATTGCCGGGAAAAATGTGGTATGTATTGTGAGTGGTAGTAATAACGATATCGACCGGATGCAGGAGATAAGGGAACGGTCGCTGCAGTATGAAGGGTTGAAGCATTATTTCCTGGTGAGATTTGCCCAGCGTCCGGGCGCTCTTAAGGAATTTGTGAACGAAGTACTCGGTCCGAATGATGATATTACCCGTTTCGAATATATTCAGAAACACAACAAGGAAACCGGCCCGGCCCTCGTGGGTATCGAATTAAAAAGCAGGAAAGACTATGAGCAACTGCTGGCCAGGCTTAACGCCCGGCACTTCAGCTATACCGAGCTGAATAAAAACGACGACCTGTTTGGATACCTGGTGTAAAAATTCTGAATAACCTGCCGATTGTCTGGCCATTTTTTCGTAATTTCATGGGGTTGCTTGCTCAGTTTTTTGATATCCGTATAGAAAACCGCTATATTATTTGAATAATATCTAAAAATCAACAATAGATGATGGCAAGCGAAGGTCTTTATTCCCCCTCATTTGAACGTGACGCATGCGGAATCGGGTTCGTCGCCAACATTAAGGGAAACAAATCGCACCAGATTGTTGGGGATGCGCTGACCGTCTTGGAGAATATGGCGCACCGTGGCGCCTGTGGATGTGAAGCCAATACGGGCGACGGTGCAGGCATAATGATCCAGATTCCTCACGAGTTTTTTTTCGATGAGTGTATCAAGCTGGGTGTGCATCTTCCGTCGTTCGGACGTTATGGCGTGGGAGTGGTTTTCTTCCCGAGGGATATCCGGCTAAGAGAGGAATGTCGCGATATCTTCAATCGCACAGCCGACAAGCTCGGCCTTGAAGTGCTCGCCTACAGGAAGGTGCCCGTGAACCCGGAAGGCATCGGTACCACCGCACTTTCGGTTGAACCGGAAATGGAGCACGTGTTTATTGCGTGCCCCGACCACATCTCGAACCGCGATGAGTTCGAAAGAAAATTATTTGTACTTCGCAACCACGCGTCGCACACCATTAACAATACAGTAAAGAAAGACGCGATCGGGTTCTACATCGCGTCGCTCTCGCATAAAACAGTTGTCTACAAAGGACAGCTCACCAGCCAGCAGGTAAGATCATATTTCACCGATCTTTCCAACAAAAGAATCGTTTCAGCATTCGGACTCGTTCACTCGAGGTTTGCTACGAACACATTCCCTTCATGGAAACTTGCGCAGCCGTTCCGCTACGTAGCACATAACGGTGAAATCAATACGCTGCAGGGTAACCTGAACTGGCTCAAGACAAGCGAAAGAACTTTTGTATCACCATACTTCACCAAGGAAGAAATGGACATGATCCTTCCGCTGGTTACGGAAGGACAATCAGACTCAGCATGCCTCGACAATATGATCGAGCTGCTCACACTTTGCGGACGTTCTCTGCCGCACGTAATGATGATGCTTGTTCCCGAAGCATGGGATGGCAACGACCATATGGACCCGGTGAAGAAAGCTTTCTATGAATTTCACGCTTCCATGATGGAACCGTGGGATGGTCCCGCTTCACTTTCATTTACCGACGGAAAACTGATTGGAGCAACACTCGACAGAAACGGGCTTCGTCCATCGAGATATTGTGTTACCACCGACGACAGGGTAATCATGGCTTCAGAGTCTGGCGTGTTACCTGTTGATCCGGCAATGATAAAAGAGAAAGGCAGGCTACAACCCGGAAAGATGTTTGTGGTTGATATGGAGCAGGGCAGAATTATTAGTGACGATGAACTGAAGAAAGTGATCTGCTCACGCAAGCCATATGCTGAATGGTTGAATAAATATAAAATCAGGCTCGAAGAACTTCCTGAGCCGCGCGTGATGTTTACTCATCTCGAAAGCGAACAGGTTTTCAAATATCAAAAAGCATTCGGTTATAGCACCGAGGACCTCGACACCATCATTGCTACGATGGCGAAAGATGGTAAAGAGCCCGTTGGATCAATGGCCGCCGACATTCCTTTGGCGGTTCTAAGCGACCAGCCACAGCATTTGAGCAGTTATTTTAAACAATTATTCGCCCAGGTTACCAATCCGCCAATCGACCCGATCAGGGAAAGAATGGTTATGTCGCTCGCGACATTTGTTGGTAATAACGGAAACCTGTTGAATGAAGAAGAACTCAGCTGTCACACCGTGGCGCTCAAGCACCCGGTGTTGAATAATCATGAGCTCGAAAAAATAAGAAGTATTGATACTGGAATTTTCCAGGCAAAAACTTTACAAAGCTATTTCAGGGCCGATGGTAAACCCGGCTCATTGAAGAAAGGTGTGGACAGGCTTTGCCGCTATGCGGTGGATGCTGTTGAAGATGGATTTGAAGTAATCATCCTCACCGATCGCGCGATTGATTCGGAACACGCACCAATACCGTCGCTCCTTGCGATGTCGGCGGTACATCACCACCTGATACGTAAAGGCTACAGGGGCAGAGTGGGTATTGTGGTGGAAGCAGGTGATGTATGGGAAGTTCATCACTTCGCATGCCTGCTCGCATTCGGTGCAACGGCTATCAATCCTTATCTCGCATTGTCTACTATCAGGGACATGAAGCTCAACAACAAAATCGATACTCCATTGAGTGTTGAAGAGCTGAAGAAGAACTATGTGAAAGCAGTAAGCGACGGTCTTCTGAAAGTATTTTCTAAAATGGGTATTTCGACTCTTCAGTCGTACCAGGGCGCGCAGATTTTCGAAATCATCGGGCTTAACAGCTCTGTGGTTCAGACTTATTTCACGGGCGCTGTATCAAGGATCGAAGGAATGGGTCTTGATGAGATCGCCAGGGAAACACTCGCCAAACATTTCTTCGCATTCAGCAGGAAAGATATCCCGGTTGACAGGCTTCCTGTAGGTGGAGTTTACCAGTGGAAACGTAAAGGTGAATACCATCTTTTCAACCCGCAGACTATCCATTTGCTTCAGCATGCTACAAAAACAAACGACCTCAACACTTTCAAAAAATATTCAAAGGCGGTAAACGACCAGGAAGAGAAAGCAGTTACGCTGAGAAGTCTTTTCCGTTTCCGTTACAACAGGCCCGCAATTTCAATTGATGAAGTTGAACCTGCGGAGAATATTTATAAAAGATTTGCTACCGGCGCTATGTCGTTCGGTTCAATTTCGTGGGAAGCTCACACAACGCTCGCGATCGCCATGAACAGGATCGGAGCGAAGAGCAACACCGGTGAAGGTGGAGAGGATGAGAAAAGATATGAGCTCCTTCCGAATGGCGACTCAATGAGAAGCGCCATCAAGCAGGTGGCGTCTGCACGGTTCGGTGTTACGAGTTATTATCTCACCGAAGCCGATGAACTGCAGATCAAAATGGCGCAGGGTGCGAAACCCGGAGAAGGCGGCCAGCTTCCTGGTCATAAAGTAGATGATTGGATCGGTAGAACAAGACATTCCACTCCAGGCGTTGGTTTGATATCACCACCTCCGCACCACGATATTTATTCTATTGAAGATTTGGCGCAATTGATATTCGACCTTAAAAATTCAAACCGCAAGGCGCGTATCAATGTAAAGCTTGTTTCGAAAGCAGGTGTTGGTACAATCGCGGCCGGTGTTGCAAAAGCCAAGGCAGATGTGATCCTGATATCAGGACATGATGGTGGTACCGGTGCTTCGCCGATCAGTTCGATCAGGCATGCGGGTCTTCCATGGGAGTTGGGATTGGCTGAATCGCACCAGACACTTGTGAAGAACAAACTTCGCAGCAGGGTGGTGTTACAGGCAGATGGCCAGATGAAAACCGCAAGAGATATTGCTGTTGCAACTTTACTCGGAGCGGAAGAATGGGGCATCGCTACGGCAGCGCTTATTGTTGAAGGTTGTATCATGATGCGTAAGTGCCACATGAATACATGCCCGGTTGGCGTGGCCACTCAGGATCCTGAATTGAGAAAGAGATTCACCGGCGATCCGGATCATGTGGTGAACTTCTTCAAACTCATCACGCATGAGTTGAGAGAAATTATGGCGGCGCTCGGATTCAGAACGATCAATGAAATGGTAGGTCAATCTGATTATCTCGAAGTAAGAGACGATATCAAACACTGGAAATATAAGAGCCTCGACCTGGCGCCTATTCTTTACAAGGAACCAGCGTCGTTATATACAGGGCTCTATCATTCGGAAGACCAGGATCATGGGATAAACGAAATCCTCGACTGGAAGCTTCTCGAAGCGGCTAAACCCGCTTTGGAGAAACAGGAGAAGGTGAGGGCGTCTTTCAATATCAGGAACACTGACCGTACAACGGGTACTTTATTATCTAATGAGATTAGTAAGAAGTATAAATCGGCCGGGTTACCTGATGAAACAATTCATTTCAAATTCAAGGGTACCGCAGGTCAGAGCTTCGGTGCGTTCAACGCGAAAGGTGTTACGCTCGAACTCGAAGGCGATGCGAACGATTACTTCGGAAAGGGACTTAGCGGAGCGCGACTGATTGCATATCCGCCGAAGCAATCCATATTCGTTCCTGAAGAGAATATCATTATTGGTAATACTTCTTTCTATGGAGCTACTTCTGGCGATGCATACATCAGGGGTAAGGCCGGCGAACGTTTCTGTGTTAGAAATTCGGGCGCGAAAGTAGTAGTAGAAGGAGTTGGCGACCATGGTTGTGAATACATGACCGGCGGCATCGCGGTAATACTCGGTTCGACCGGAAGAAATTTCGCGGCGGGTATGAGTGGCGGTCTCGCATTTGTTTACGATGTGAAGAATCAGTTTGAATCGATGTGCAACAAAGAGATGGTTGATCTTGATCCGCTCGATACAGAAGATGTAAGAATCCTCCGTGAACTGGTTTCTAACCATTATGAGTACACGAAGAGTAGCGTTGCACGGTTCATACTCGACGATTTTGAAAACCAGGTACGGAACTTCATAAAAGTTTATCCGAAAGATTATAAGAAAGCTATTGGGATGAAAGCCGGTGTTGTGAAACTGGCATCCTGATCAAAAACAACAAGGAGAAAACATAAATGGGCAAACCAACAGGTTTTTTAGAGTTTTCGAGGGAAATGCCTTCGAAGAGGCCGGTAAAGGAGCGTGTGAACGATTACCGGGAGTTTGTTGAAAAATATCCCACGCAGAAGCTGAATCAACAGGCTGCACGCTGCATGGATTGCGGAGTGCCGTTCTGCCACAGTGGCTGTCCCCTGGGCAACATCATTCCCGAGTTTAACGATGCCGTGTACCGTCAAAGCTGGCGCGAAGCATACGACATACTCACTTCTACCAATAATTTTCCTGAATTCACTGGCAGAATTTGCCCTGCACCGTGCGAAAGTTCATGCGTGCTTGGTATTAACCAACCGCCGGTGGCTATCGAAGAAATTGAAAAACATATTATCGAGATTGCATTCGAAAAAGGTTTTGTAAAACCTCATAAACCGAATATCCGGACAGGCAGAAAAATCGCTGTGGTAGGATCGGGTCCAGCAGGACTCGCAGCTGCCGCGCAATTAAATCTGGCCGGGCATTCGGTAATAGTGTTTGAAAGAGATGATGCGCCGGGAGGGCTGCTGAGATATGGAATTCCTGATTTCAAACTTGAAAAATGGGTGATTGACAGAAGGATTTCTATTTTGGAAGAAGAAGGCGTGGTATTTCAATGCAATACCGAAGTGGGTGCGGATATCAGCGTGAGTGATCTGCTTCGTCAATACAATGCGGTAGTATTAACGGGTGGCGCTACAATTCCGCGCGATCTGCCGATTCCGGGAAGAGAGTTGAATGGCGTGCATTTCGCGATGGAATTTCTTACCCAGCAGAATAAACGGGTAAGCGGCGTACTCGACAAAAATGAAAAGCCCATTCTTGCCACTGGTAAACATGTGGTAGTAATTGGAGGTGGTGATACGGGCTCCGACTGTGTTGGTACTTCAAACAGGCACCAGGCTAAATCGATTACCCAGTTTGAATTGCTGCCGAAGCCGCCTGAGTCAAGAACACCTCAGATGCCATGGCCAACCTACCCGATGGTGCTCAAAATTTCGAGCTCTCATGAAGAAGGATGCGAAAGGCAGTGGGCCGTGAATACAAAAGAATTTATCAGCGATGGAAAGGGCAACCTGAAAGCGCTGAAGATCGTTGACCTGGAGTGGAAGATAGGAGAGAATGGAAGGGCGCAGTTTGTGGAGGTCGAGGGTACTGCAAGGGAAATTCCATGCGACCTGGCGCTGCTGGCAATGGGATTTGTTCATCCTCAGCATGAGGGACTCGTAAATGACCTGGCCGTGGAACTCGATGAGCGTGGCAATGTAAGGGCTAGCGAAAAGTCGTACCAAACGAACATTCAGAAGATCTTTACAGCGGGTGATATGCGGAGGGGTCAGTCTCTGGTGGTGTGGGCAATCAGTGAGGGAAGGGAGTGCGCGAGAAAGGTCGATGAGTTCCTGATGGGTAGTTCTGTTCTTGAGACAAAAGACGACAACCGTATAGCGATATAAACCGGTCGAAGTTCCATTAGATAATAATATATATACCCTGTTTTGAAGCAAAACAGGGTTTTTTATGCCTGATTGGCGGCGAATTTCTCAACATTCGGGTGTGCATAAAAAATTTTTCCATTAGAAGCCGCCCAATTTACATATTAAAATAAATAAAATGTGAAATTTGGATGAAAATTTTCAGCCTGTTTGATTACTTTTAGGTTAATAAAGTTCATATATATTTATTTTGAATATTAACAACTAAAATGACAACAGGTATGAGAAAACTAACATTCAAACAGGTAGCACCGTTTTTAATTCTGTGTGCTGTAGCTGTTGCCGCCATGTTTATTGCCCCGGCGGCTGACTTCGCTCCCGGCGAGGGCGATCCGCAGTATAGTTCTTCGGATATTGCCTGGGTGCTCGTATCGGCAGCACTCGTTTTTCTTATGACACCGGGCCTGGCATTCTTCTATGGAGGAATGGTGCATCGTAAGAATGTTATTTCAACAATGATCAAAAGTGTGGTAGCCGCAGGGGTGGTTGGCGTACTTTGGATCGCTGTAGGTTTCAGTCTCAGTTTCGGAGACTCAATAGGCGGCGTGATCGGTGATCCCCGCACTTTCTTATTTTTTAGCGGCGTTAAATCACACGCCGCGTGGCCAGCAGCCACCTCAATACCCCTGACTCTTTTCGCACTGTTCCAGTTGATGTTCGCGATCATTACTCCCGGCCTTGTAGTGGGAGCAGTAGCAGAGAGGATCCGTTTTACAGCTTACATTCTTTTCATCGCCCTTTTCAGCCTGCTGGTTTACGCCCCGCTCGCACACTGGTCGTGGCACCCCGATGGGTTCCTGGCCAAAATGGGAGCATGGGACTTCGCGGGTGGTACAGTGGTGCACATTTCAGCCGGCTGTGCGGCCCTTGCAGGAGCACTGGTGCTGAAGAGAAGAAAATCACACATCGAAAAAAGAGAAATTCCACCGGCCAACGTTCCTTATGTATTAATCGGAACAGGTCTACTCTGGTTCGGCTGGTTCGGATTTAACGCAGGTTCCGCTGTTGGAGCAACTCCTCTTGCAGTAAACGCATTCGGTACTACCAACACAGCTGCCGCTGCTGCAGGTTTGGCCTGGATGTTCTTCGATGTATTAAAAGGTAAAAAACCATCGGTTCTCGGATTCTGTATCGGAGCTGTTGTTGGTCTCGTGGCCATCACACCTGCTGCCGGTTATGTGGGAATCCCCCAAAGTATAGTCATCGGTTTAGTAGGCGCATTAATCTCTAACATCGTTATAGGTATCAAACAAAAATCAACTCTTGATGATACACTCGACGTGTTCCCCTGCCATGGTGTAGGTGGCATGGTGGGTATGCTGCTTACCGGTGTATTCGCTGCTCCGCTCGTTCATGGTATTTCCGGTGGTCCCCATGGATGGTTCTATGGCAACCCGGCCTTCTTCTTCACTCAGCTGAAAGCAATGTCGATAGTAGTGGCCTATGCCTTCACCGTTTCGTTCCTGATCTTCAAGTTTATCAACTTTATTCTGCCGCTGCGTGTAACTTCTGAAGAAGAAGAGCTTGGCCTGGATGCAACACAGCACGACGAGAAATATCTCCAGGGTACACTCCTGGTTACTCCCGGCACAACTTCAATTAATGGAAAATTTAAAGAAGCAGACGTTATAAAAGAATCTGAAGTAGTGAACTTTTAAGTTCACTGCTTCCTTTTGATCTTTTTTGACCGGTCACCTAACCTGATAAACAGAAAAGGTACAGCCCGATGATGAACTTCTGATACAAGTTCAATGGCCGTACCCTTTCCTGTTAACACTTAAAAACTAATCGCAATGTTACAAAAATTCTTTGCAACCTCTCTGGCACTCGTCTGTTTTATCGGAGCGTATAGCCAGGATTCGGCGGTTGCTGCTACTGAAGAACCCACGAAACCCGTAATCTCCGGATCAGTAGACGTTTATTACAGGTATAATTTCGCGAATCCTAAAAATGTCGGCGACGGCGTTTTCAATAATTATACAAGCTTCACCAACAGCCAGAATTCATTTGAACTGGGTATGGCCTCGGTGCGGTTCGACCACTCCATAGGTAAAGTAAGTGTTGTGGCCGATCTCGGATTTGGAAAAAGGGCGGAAGATTTTTCTTACAACGACGAAAACACCATGCTCGCTTTAAAACAGGCTTATGTGAGCTACCAGGTGTCTGATAAACTGAAACTAACTGCTGGTTCTTTCGCTACACACGTTGGATATGAACTTGTAGATCCATATCTCAACAGGAACTATAGCATGAGCTATATGTTCTCTTTTGGTCCCTTCTTCCATACCGGTGTCAAAGCCGATATCTCGGCAGGCAAAAGTGGATTCATGGTTGGAATATTTAATCCCAACGATCTGAAATCAGCCAGCTTCCAGCAAAAGATGATCGGCGCACAGTATAGCTATGCCGCGAGCGACAACTGGAAGTTCTTCCTGAACTATATCGGTGGTAAGCTGACCGAATCAACAAATCTCCAGCAGATTGATGCGGTGCTGACTGGTGTTATTACCGATAAATTCAGTATCGGGTATAACGGCACCGTACAATCGCAGAAAGCTAAAGACAGCCTCGGAAAATATGGTGGAAGCGATAGCTGGTGGGGTTCTGCGTTGTATTTTAATGTAGACCCGAGCGACAAGTTTGGTCTTACCCTAAGAGGTGAGTACTTCAACGATAAAAAAAGTGTTCTCGGTTTCGACGGAAATATTTTCGCGACAACTTTATCTGCGAATCTGAAAGCAGGCCCACTCGTGTTTATACCTGAGCTCCGGATGGAGAATGCGAGCACTGAATTGTTCGCCAAAGAATCAGGCGAGGGCACAAAAAGCACGTTCACCGCTTTGCTGGCGGCAGTATACCGTTTCTAGGACAGAGGGGAGAAGGAAAAAGGCAGAAGTGAAATCAATTTTTCTTCTTCCTTCTCCCTTCTCCCTTTTCCTATCAGACTGAGTTCCTTCCTGCATTAATAATTCCAAACGAACTCCTTATTACCAGCTTCCCATAGGTCTCCTTCAGCGGATTCGACACACCCTCTTCCTCCATCTCTCTTATCTTGCTCATTGCATACTGCTGAATAGTAGTTAATGGCAACACTATTCTTTCCCTCATCTGAATAGACAGCTGCTCCACCGGGTAATCAGCCATCAACTCATTTTTCCCTGACAACTGGAATATATACCGCTGCGTAAGCTCATACTCATGGTAAATCATGTTATACAACTCACCATACCGCGGATGATGTGTCAAAAACTCCGTAAGCGGAAAGAAACACTTCTTCATCGCCATCTCACAGTTATCAATAAGCGTTTTGAAGAATAACGAACGCTGATACAGCCGTTTTACTTCCGCCCATCTGCCATTTTTCTCCATCTGCTGCAAGGCGGTACCCACACCATAATAACCTGTTACATTCTGCTTCAGCTGGCTCCACGCACCCACATACGGTATAGCACGCAAATCTTTCAACTGGAACTTCGTCGACGTGCCCCTCTTCGAGGGACGGCTGCCGATATTCGTTTCTCCATAGTATCGCAGCGGGCTCACATGCGTGAGGTATTCAACAAAATCAGGATGCTCCTTTAGCTTGATATAGGAGTCGAAGCTTTCGACAGAAAGCTCTTCGAGTAATTTCTCATCGTCGGCTTCCAGCGTCACGGAACGTTTAGAAAATAAACTATTCGATATCCCTGCGTGTATCAGCTGTTCAATGTTATACTGTGCCGAATCAATAGTTCCGAAGTTCGAACTTACCGTCTGCCCCTGTATCGTCAATTGTATTTCTTCATTCGAAATATTCTGACCCATCGACGCATAGAATTTGTGCGTTTTTCCACCGCCACGCGCAGGAGGACCACCACGGCCATCAAAGAATACAACATCTACATCGTAGTTCCTTGAAATTTTAGTGAGCTCTTCTTTCGCCTTATAAATACTCCAGTTGGCCATCAGGTAACCGCCATCCTTTGTTCCATCGGAGAAACCAAGCATAATGGTTTGCTTCATTTTGCGCTGCTTCAAATGCTGCCTGTACTTCTCATTTGAATACAGTTGCTCCATCACCGCGCCCGCATTCTTCAAATCTTCTACAGTTTCAAACAGCGGCACGATATCTATGCTTAGCTTTTCTTTTTTCCAGCCGCCAAGCAAAAACAATCCATATACTTCTATTACATTCAATGCGCTATTGCATTGGCTGATGATATAGCGGCTGCAACCATCCTGGCCATTGTAAGCCTGGATTTTTTTAATCGCACGCACAGAATCTATCGTATCACAAATCAAATGTTCCTCTTTGTAATTTTCCGGTAGTACATCTGCTTCCGCATCCATCAACACTTTTATCTTTTCGTCGTCACTCAGCGATGCATAATTTTTCGGAAGAACGTTTTCCTTTGCGGCGATCGCTTCAAGTACAGTATTGTGCACCGAACTATCCTGCCTGATGTCCAGCGAAGCGAAGTGCAAACCAAACACATGAACCTTGCTGATCAGGTTGTCGACCAGGTGCTGGAACAACCCATTATGCTGATAGATCAAAATATCGCGGATACGCTGCAATGAATCGAGGATATCCTGCTTGCTTAACTCCGTGCGATGACCGGGTATGAAAATGTTGTCGTACAACTTTACTTCCATATCGGCAAGTATGCTGTCCACTCCTTTAAATGTAAGCCTGCGTTTAAGCCTTCTCACATCGAGATAATAACATTTGATGATACCGCCGCGTAACGCATCGGCCACTTTTAGTGTAGTACCGACATTTACATTTGGATTGCCATCTCTGTCGCCCCCGGGCCAGAATCCCATATTGATGATTGGGTTATTCTCAGTCATCGCTTGCGGAAACTGCGTTTTGATAAAAGAAATAATCCTTCCGGCAGCGGAGTAGAAAACGTTTTCAAGGTACCAGATAAGACTCATGGCTTCATCGTAGGGCGTAGGCTTTTCCTTGTTAAGGAACGGCGTTTTGCCCAACTGCTGCAGGTACATATTGATCTGGCTGGTGTTGTTATCAGCCAGCGCCCTCGCCAGGTCGTTGATAATGCCAAGCACGGCTCCGGGATAAAACTGTGTGGGATGCGCCGTAAGTACGAGCCTGATGGCAAAGTCTTTTAATTTCTCCGTAAGCTCTGCCTCTTTGCCGTTCTGCACCACTTCCGATTCAAGATGTTTCAGCGTACCGACACCATTTATATCGTTTACCTCGCGGAAAGAGGCGTCTTCAAGCGCGTCGAACAACACCACCTGCCGTTCAACATACTGTATAAAGCGAAAGAGCAGGTCGAGCTTGTCTTCTTCATTTGTGAATGAAGTATGTTTTTTGAAAAATTCGCCGATGATATCGTCAGGGCTCATTTTCTTCTTATACCCCTCCTCGCAATTGTTCAGGAGCAGCGACAGCAGGATGCCCGTTTTTTCGATGCGGTGAAAAGGCAGCGAAGTAAACAGGCTGTTATAAAGCTGAAACTTGATACCCACATTGTTCTTGAACTGCTGCAACCCTCTGCTCGACTGATGATCCATTATTCTGGTGATTTTATTCTAACTAATTATTAAGTTATTAAGGCGGGCAAGCTATTACGGGCGTCGAAAATACTCCATTTTACCGAAATCAGTTGCCGGCTGTATTTATTTAGCGTCTTTTACTTATCTTAGCCCGTCTGAAAAAATGATATACCTGGTCAATCATATTATTTCTTCTTCGCCGGTTACTGCTTCAGTAACAGGTACAACTATTACAACCTCTACAACCCGCTAAGGGTTGTGCAATTTCATATAACAAACGGGCTTTGGCTGACATCATCTTACAGGTAAGCATTCATTTCAATCAATCAAAAAAATTATGCAGGTTTTAAAGTTTGGCGGCTCCTCGGTTGCCAATGCGGAAAATATAAATAAGGTAGTGGCTATTGTACAGGAAGCGTCGAAGAAAGATAATACTGTGCTCGTTGTGTCGGCCCTCGGGGGAGTTACCGATCTCCTGCTCAGCGCAGCAAGGCTCGCGTCGCTCGGCGATGAGTCGTACCACGACCAATTAGCGGTTATCGAAAAGCGCCATCTCACTGCCGTAACAGAACTGATTCCCGTTGCACGGCAGGCCAGTGTGCTTAGCGCTGTAAAAAAACAATGTAATGAGATTGACGACATCTGCAACGGCATCTTCCTGCTGCGCGAACTTTCGGCGGCATCCAAAGACAGGGTCGTGAGTTTCGGCGAGCTCATGTCTTCGAAAATTATCTCAGCGAAACTGGGCGCAGACGGAATAGAAAACGCGTGGAAAGATTCGCGCGAACTTATAAAAACAGATCTCAACTACGGTAACGCGAAAGTAGACTTCGAAAAAAGCAACCGCCTGATTGCCGGTTTCTTTACAGGTGTTTCAGAAAAAGTAACAGTGCTTCCGGGCTTCATCGCGTCGGCACCTAATGGAACAACCACCACACTGGGTCGCGGGGGATCGGATTATACCGCGGCAATAGTCGCAGCCGCCCTCGACGCGAAAATCCTCGAAATATGGACCGACGTTTCCGGGATTATGACCGCAGACCCCGGTAACGTAACTAATGCGAAAATTATCTCGAACATATCTTACCAGGAAGCAATGGAGCTTTCACATTTCGGCGCGAAAGTTATCTATCCTCCAACTATTCAACCTGTTCTTAAAAGAAATATACCGGTGAAAGTGAAAAACACTTTTGCGCCGGCCGATGAAGGCACCTTGATAGACAACACCGCAACTCACAATGGCAGCATAGTTCGCGGAATCACTTCTATCAGCAACATCGCCCTGCTCGGACTTGAAGGCAGTGGCATGGTAGGCATCCCAGGGTTTTCGAAAAGGTTGTTTGAAGCGCTTGCCGGCGCCAGGATCAATGTGATCATGATTACCCAGGGCTCGTCGGAACATTCCATCTGTGTGGCCATAGAAGTGTCGAATGCCGACCGCGCGAAAGAGTCGATAGACAGAGCTTTTGAACCGGAGATCGCAGCGGGACAGGTAGAACCATTAATTGTTGAATCGTCACTCGCCATCGTAGCGGTGGTGGGCGATAATATGAAAAATCACCCCGGTATAAGCGGTAAAATGTTCGGTGCGCTCGGAAGAAATGGTGTTAATGTGCGCGCAATAGCGCAGGGTTCTTCCGAAAGAAACATCTCGGCGGTAATTTATAAGGAAGATGTAAAAAAAGCCATCAACGTACTTCACGAAGAATTTTTTGAAACAACCTATAAGCAGGTGAACCTTTTTGTTGCAGGAGTGGGCAATGTGGGCAGCAGGCTCCTCGCACAACTTCACAAACAAAAAAGCTACCTCCTTAACCACCTGCGACTGCAGGTGCGGGTGGTTGGACTGGCCAACAGTCGTAAGATGGCTTACAATGAAAATGGAATTAACCTGGATGAATGGAAAAGTGAATTGGATAAGGGAGAACCGATGAACATTGACAAATTCATCGAAAATATCCGCTCCAAAAATTTACGAAATTCTCTTTTTGCCGACGTTACGGCCAATGAGGAGCTCGCTAAGCATTATGACAAACTTCTTTCGAAAAGTATTTCTGTCGTAGCATGTAATAAAGTCGCGGCCTCGTCTTCTTTCGAATATTACAAAACGCTGAAGGATCTTGCCCGGGAATACAATGTGCCTTTTTTGTTTGAAACAAATGTGGGAGCCGGATTGCCAGTGATAGGTACGTTGAATGATTTGCTGAGAAGCGGTGATAAAGTAAACAGGATACAGGCCGTGCTGAGTGGAACGCTCAATTTTGTGTTCAACAATTATAATGGTGAGAAATCGTTCGCACGGGTAGTAAGGCAGGCGCAGGATGAAGGATATACAGAGCCCGATCCGCGCCTCGACCTGAGTGGAAAGGATGTGATGAGAAAAATAATGATACTCGCACGTGAAGCAGGGGAGCATATAGAGATGGATGACATCAAAAACGAATCGTTCATGCCGGAGTCGTGCATGGTGGGCTCGGTGGAGAATTTTTACGCCGAAATGGAGAAGCACGAAGATCATTTTAAAAAAATTTATCAAAAGGCCGCGGGTAATGGAAATAAGCTGAAGTTTGTTGCTTCGTATGAGAATGGCAGGGCTTCCGTTGGGTTAAAAGAAATTGATCCGCAGCACGACTTTTATCATCTGTATGGAAAGGATAATGTGGTGTTGTTTTATACCGACAGGTATGTGGATCAGCCGCTTGTTGTGAAAGGCGCGGGAGCCGGCGCGGAAGTGACGGCGTCGGGGGTATTTGCGGATATTATAAGGGCGTCGAGGCGTGAAGCGTGACGCATGAAACGTGAAGCGATAATCTCACGCCTCACGCTTCACGTCTCACGAAACAGAGATTACACATGAACAAATCAATAAAAGTTCTGGCTCCGGCCTCGGTAGCGAACCTCGTCTGCGGATTCGATGTACTGGGCATGTCGCTCGCCGATCCTGCGGATGAAATGATCATGAGCCTGACAGACACGCCCGGAATAAAAATAATTCACGAAGACGAATACAATCTTCCTGAGGAAGCGGAGAAAAATGTGGCCGGCGCAGCTCTCCTGGCGATGATGAAAGAACTGGATCCGCAAACCGGCTTTTTTCTGAGAGTAAAGAAAACGATCAAACCAGGGAGTGGCCTTGGCTCCAGTGCAGCCAGCGCGGCAGGAGCCGTAGCAGGGGCAAACGCGTTGCTCGGCAATAAATTTTCGCAGGACGACCTGGTAAGGTTCGCAATGTCTGGCGAAAAACTGGCGTCCGGCGTAAAGCATGCGGATAATATCGCGCCATGCCTGATGGGTGGCATCACCCTTATCCGCTCGATTATGCCGCTTGATATTGTGAAAGTATCGTTCCCCGAGTTATACGTAACCGTAGTGCATCCGCAGATAGAAGTGAAAACTTCAGACGCGCGCGAAATTTTAAGAAAGCAGGTGTTATTAAAAGACGCGATCAAGCAGTGGGGAAATATTGCGGGACTTGTGGCTGGCTTCATGCAAAAAGACTATTCGCTTATCGGCCGTTCTCTCGAGGATGTGATCATCGAGCCGGTAAGAAGTATTTTGATACCCGGTTTTAATGAGGTAAAAGAAAAATGCAAAAACGCCGGCGCGCTTGGTGGCGGCATTTCCGGGTCAGGGCCATCTGTATTTATGTTGAGCGTTGAAGAGAAAACTGCGAATAGAGTGAGTGAAGTAATGCGCGAAGTGTACAGCTGCCTTGGCATCGACTTCAAAATATATGTAACAAAAATTGATGAAAAGGGGGTAAAGATTGAAGTATTTCAGCACCAATAATAAATCTCCGCTTGTTGGCTTCAGGGAAGCAGCGATAAAAGGGCAGGCGCCTGACCGTGGACTCTATTTTCCTGAACACATACCACGGCTTTCAAAAGAATTTATTGATAGCATAAAAAGCAAATCAAAGGAAGAGGTTGCTTTCGAAGTGATTAAGCCTTACGTTGGTGACGACATCCCCGAAACGGATCTGTATAGAATTGTCAGTGAAACTGTAAACTTCGATTTTCCGCTTGTGAAGGTGAACAGTTCGATATATGCCCTTGAATTGTTTCATGGACCTACACTCGCTTTCAAGGATGTGGGCGCGCGCTTTATGAGCAGGTGCCTGGGTTATTTTTCAAAAGAAAGAGAAGGAAAAGTTACCGTGCTTGTTGCTACATCCGGCGACACCGGAAGTGCCGTGGCAAATGGTTTTTATGATGTGCCCGGTGTGGAAGTGGTGATACTGTATCCTTCGGGCAAAGTGAGCGGTGTACAGGAAAAACAGCTTACTACGCTTGGTAAAAATATTCACTCGCTCGAGGTCGACGGAACTTTCGATGATTGCCAGAAGATGGTAAAGCAGGCATTTGCCGACCATGAACTCAGCGAAAAAGTATTTCTTACTTCAGCAAATTCCATCAACGTTGCGAGGTGGCTGCCGCAGCAGTTCTATTACTTTTATGCTTACCAGCAGTGGAACGAAATCGGCGCACCGGTAATATCGGTTCCCAGCGGTAATTTTGGCAACCTCTGTTCCGGGCTCGTAGCGTTTATTTCAGGCTTGCCTGTAAAGCATTTTATAGCGGCGTGCAATTCAAACGATGTTGTACCGGAATTTTTTACGAGTGGCGAGTACCATCCCAAACCTGCGAAGGCTACCATGTCGAACGCAATGGATGTAGGTGACCCGAGTAATTTTGTGAGGATGATTGAATTGTTTGGAAAAGATTTGACAAAGATGAGGGAATCGATCACTGCATATAGTATTACCGAAGAAGAAACGGCTTCAACCATCCGCGAGGTGTACGAAAAATTCGGTTACCTGCCCGATCCTCATGGTGCTGTTGGATACATTGCGTTAAAAAAATACCTGCAGGGCCAGCCCGGAAAACGTGGATTGTTTCTTGAAACGGCACACCCGATAAAATTCTACGATGTGGTAGAACCTTTAACAGGGAAAAAAATAGAAATGCCCGCCAATCTTACCGGCCTGATGGCGAAACAAAAAGTAAGCACTAAAATTTCTACCTACTACACAGAATTCAAGAACTTTTTACTGAATAAGTAATTGTCTCCTTCGCCGGAAATAATAAACGAAATATAAGTAGCGTCTTTGCAAAAAATTGAAGAAGTAGATGCTAAACGGTACCACTACCGCAATAAGCGTTGCGAGTATTGCAGACGGATAATACGCGAGCAACGCCACCACGCATAAAAACATCCTCGAATATTCCAGGTAAAATATCCACCGCCTCTGTTCAAGGATAGCGCCGCAGTTTACCAGCGTTACGAGTATTATTGTGGTAAAAAGCGCCTGCACCTGCCAGCTCAGGTGGTTTTCGAATGCGATAAATAAAAACAAGAGAATGAGCGAAGTAATAACCTGGAAAACCACGTACCTGTTCAATTCGCTTGCTGCTGGTTCACCATTGCTCACAATTCTGAATTTGCGTTCGAGTTCGGGGCGAATGTCTTCACTTACCGAATCGGGACGGCCGAACAATTTCTTCAACTTGTTTTTCCAACCCTTCTCCTGCTTTACCGCCACGACCAATTCAAGGAGAAAATGAAAATGCTGCCAAAGGAAACTGTTACTTTTAAGTGGTTTTGTTAGACCATATACAATTTCACTTTCTTCTTTTTTAAAAGTGCCGAAAAGCTTGTCCCAAATAATTAGTACATCTCCATAATTTTTGTCGAGATATTCGGGGTTAGATGCATGATGAACACGGTGATGTGAGGGAGTAACAAAAATGTATTCGAGTATTCCGAGGTTGCCCACCAAACGCGTATGAATAAAGAATGGATACAGCCCGTGAACCAGCAAAACGCCTGTGATCATTTCGGCAGGAAAGCCAATTATGGGAAGGATACACCAGAAACCTGTTCTGATAAACGCCTGGAATACCGTTATACGGGCAGACACCGTATAGTTAAAATCTTCACTTTGATGATGCACTATATGCGCGGCCCAAAACACGTTGATTTCATGCGCCAGCCGGTGATACCAATACCAGGTAAAATCCGTACATATAAATAGAGCTACCCACAGCACGATCGAAGGCCGGATGTTGAAAATGCCGTAATGCCTGTTAAGGTAATCGTAAACGAAAAAGAACAGCCCCGTAACCAGTGTATCGAGCAGCCGTTCGGCTATTCCGACATTAATATTTGCTATGGAATTGGTAAAATTGAAAATTTTTTTGCCCCTCCTTTTCGCTACGAAAAATTCCAAAACTATCAGTCCGACAAATAATGGAACGGCTAACGCGAGGTAGTTGAAATGCATAATGTGCTTTGTTCGTTATGGTTGCGTGGCATCTGGCCAGGTAAAAATAATACTTCCGTCGAAGTCCACCAATCCAGTAGACTTGTAAAAATCATATTCCTCTGCTCCTTCGCGCTGGTTCTCAAGGCTTCGCATGCATTTTCATTCTATTCTTTTATTATCTTTGTGCACCTGATAGATAGACTAATACATGATCATCAACACAAATACAACAAGCATGATTTTCACCTGCTGCAATTCCTGTTGTTGTTGCTGATTTTTGCGATTGCCTCCATTTTCACTCAATCTTATTATTAGCCTTTCATGAATAAAATGTTACAAGATTTTATACCTCAAATGTCAACACGAGCTGCTGGCCTTCCCATCCACGAGGTAATCAGGCAACTGGAAGTTGAATTTCCCGGCCAGGTAACATTTTCTTCCAGTTTCAGCTATGAAGACCAGGTGATTACTCATGAAATACTCAGTAATAACCTCAACGTTTCGATTTTTACGCTCGACACAGGCCGACTCTTCGCAGAAACATATTCTGTGTGGAACAGCACGAACGAAAGGTACAACACGCATATCATTCCATACTACCCGAAACACGAATCTCTCGAAAAGTTTGTTACAGAAAAAGGCCCAAATTCTTTCTATGAGTCGGTAGAGAACCGCAAGGAATGCTGCTTTATCCGGAAAGTTGAGCCGCTCAAAAGGGCGCTTGCAGGTAAGGCAGTATGGATAACGGGGCTGCGTGCGGAACATTCCCCTTCGCGCAGCGACCTGGCGGAGTTTGAATGGGATGAAGGAAATAACGTGATTAAATACAACCCGATTTTACATTGGTCCACACAGCAGGTGAAGGATTATATAAATGAGAACAATGTTCCTTATAATCCCCTGCACGATCGTGGATTTGTAAGTATTGGCTGCGCTCCATGTACGAGGGCCATCAGGCCGGGAGAAGATTTCCGTGCAGGAAGGTGGTGGTGGGAAGATGCGTCGAAGAAAGAATGCGGACTGCATGTGCACAGCGCTGCACCTGAAGAAGGAAAAGTTGTAACCGGTTGAACGGACAAATCAAAGAGTTAAAAAGAGATTGTTACGATATATGAATAATTTGAATAATTATAAGCTTGATTACCTTGATCACCTTGAGTCGGAAGCCATTCACATTATGCGTGAAGTGGCGGGGCAGTTTGAAAAGCCTGCTTTGTTATTTTCCGGCGGAAAAGATTCGATCACGCTGGTTCATCTTGCCCTGAAGGCTTTTCGCCCCGGCAAATTTCCTTTCCCTCTTGTTCACATCGATACAGGTCACAATTTCCCCGAAGCATTGGCCTTTAGGGACAATCTCGCGGCTCGTATTGGTGAAAGATTGGTTGTGAGAGACGTTGGAGATACTATAAAAGCGAAAAGGCTCACGGAACCTGTAGGAAAATTTGCGAGTCGCAATGCATTGCAAACTTATACGCTGCTCGACACGATTGAGGAATTCAGGTTTGATGCATGCATTGGTGGCGCGAGGCGCGATGAAGAGAAGGCCAGGGCGAAAGAAAGAATTTTTTCTGTGAGAGATGAATTTGGCCAGTGGAACCCGAAGCTTCAGCGACCTGAATTGTGGAATACCTACAATGGAAAGATTCACAAGGGTGAAAACGTACGCGTGTTTCCAATCAGCAACTGGACGGAGCTGGATGTTTGGAATTATATCAGGCGCGAGAAGATTGACCTCCCTTCCATTTATTTTTCACACGAGCGCGAGGTGCTGGAACATGAAGGACAGCTGGTGGCTACATCGGAGTTCATAAAACTCGACCCGGGAGATAAGGTTTCGGTAAAGAAAGTGAGGTACAGAACAGTTGGAGACATGACGTGCACCGCTGCCGTTGAATCGCAGGCTTCACATATCGATGATATCATCGCTGAAATTATTGCGACAAAAACCAGTGAGCGCGGCGAAACGAGGATTGATGATAAAGTGTCGGAAGCCGCAATGGAAGACAGGAAGAAAAACGGGTATTTCTAAACGTGAATCGTCAATCGTGAATTGACAAACATTTTTCACGACTCACGACTCACGACTCACGATTCACGAAAAAAAAGATAAAAATGGATCTCTTAAGATTTATAACCGCAGGAAGCGTCGACGATGGCAAAAGTACTCTCATCGGCCGCCTCCTCTATGATAGCAAATCAATCATGATTGATCAGCTGGAAGCGCTGGGCAAGCAAAGTAAAAACAAACAGGACGGTGAAATCGATCTTGCACTGTTAACCGACGGATTACGCGCCGAACGCGAACAGGGAATTACTATAGATGTAGCCTATAAATATTTTTCTACGCCAAAAAGAAAATTCATCATCGCCGATGCACCTGGCCACATCCAGTACACACGTAACATGGTGACCGGCGCATCCAACTCCGATCTCATCATCATCCTTATCGACGCGCGAAACGGCGTTGTAGAACAAACACGCAGGCATTCGATAATTGCCTCTCTTCTCGCCATTCCACATGTAGTGGTGGCCGTCAACAAAATGGATCTTGTGGGCAACTCACAGGACATATACAACAACATAGTTATCGAATATTCCGAAGTAGCGAAGTCGCTCGGTTTGAAAGATGTGAAATACCTGCCAATGAGCGCGATCAGCGGCGACAATATTGTGGAAAAATCATCCAATTTCTTTTGGTACGAAGGCGATTCGCTCCTCCATATACTGGAGAACATCGAAGTGCAGAACGACATAAACCTGGTGAACGCGAGATTTCCTGTACAGTATGTAATTCGGCCGCAAACAACCGAGCTGCACG